>CAYGJN010000001.1:109-58524 GCA_964350135.1 uncultured Bacteriovoracaceae bacterium
TGCAACAATTAAAAACCTCACAGCTTATTATAGATCTATAAGTGGAAATCCTTATTCGACAAAACAGCTAAAGCCTCATTTTACACTTGGGCAATTTAGAGCTGCTGGTTATGACTGGGGTCATATTAAAGATATGGGCTTTACTTTAAAAGAATCTATTACTGCCGGTGCAACAATTAAAAACCTCACAGCTTATTATAGATCTATAAGTGGAAATCCTTATGGATTGAAAGATTTAGCAAAGCATTTTAGTGCCGCTGCACTTGTAAATGCCGGGTTTAAGTATGAAGATGTTAAAAAATACTACCCAGAAGAGAATTAGAATACTAGATAACTTATTTAACTAGCTTATTAGAAAAAATAAAACAAAACCAAAAGTACAAATCCACCTGCGCTCATTAATATGAGCGTGGGTTTTTGATCCCTTTTTGTCGCAAAGGCAATAAGCATTCCTGAGACAAGTATAATCATCAGGCTGACCCCAAGTATGGTCTGAAGCCCTTTTAAAATCTTAGGACCATGGCCTTTATGTACTTCTATTATTGATTTAAGAAAATTTGGCTTAACTCTATAGATAGTATACTGATCTCCGGACTGCTTAAACTCGTAATTCATTCGAGTGGTAGGCCTTGTCATAATAAGACCTGATGATGTTTTTAAATATTCAAATGTGTATTCAGGATCAATTTCTTTGAGATAGCTTCTAATACTATCTTCGTTAAGTTTTGCATGAGTTACTAAAACTGAGGTTATTTTTTCTTTTTCAACTGATCCTTTATACCCCAATAGATAAAAAGTCCCTGTTACTGCCATCAAAAGTAGAAATGGTGCGAAAAAAGCCGAAAAATAAAGATGTATCTTAACTAATAATTGTCGGTTCACTTATATGCCTTATTTATAAATTAATAAATCGCTTTTAACTCTATCAATATGCTCTTTGGGACTCTGCTTTTTACTTTGAGAATCACCTAGGCGCCACCAATATTTTAAATGCTGTGAATCCAGATGTCTTTTTAAATTTGTTGGGATTCCATCAAAATAAATAGCTTCAACAGCTCTAGCACCTAAGGATTCACTCCAGATACTAAATTCATCTAAGTCTCCATTAAAAAAACGGCTTTTTCCCTCATAGGATCCAAGCATTAATGGATAAGCTCCAAAGCCTGTAAACGTATCAATCTTTTTAACTACGGCCTTACCATTCACATATAAAATGAATTCACTATCATTATAAGTGATTATAATGTTAAACCAATCATTTGTATTATAAGAAATAGAATACTTTAGCTCATGATAGTTTTTATCTATATCCCTGTAGCCAGCTATAATGGTCCCTTTTTTCAAGGAAAGATTAATAGCAGTTTGTGGGCTAGAGTTATGATGAAAATTCACCATTCTAGTATCATTTTGATCTTCTAAAGTTCTAAACCAAATTGAAATACTGAAATGATTCGATGAGAAGTACTCGCTTGAAGAAGCTCCTTCAAGGTAATGCCCTCCAACTAATTCTAAAAATTTCTTATTCGAAATTTTTGGATTTTTATAAGCAGGCTCATTTAAGGCTTGCAAATAAGTCCATTTCGCAAAGTCTCTATGCCTTGCTTGCTTAGCGAAAGCAATATTAAACTCATTTGTCTTTTGTGTAAGTTTTTCTTGAGAAGACAAAAGCTTTTTCTTTATACTTGTTTTTTTGTTCTCTTTGGTATTGGAATCTAAGAGTAAACTTTTATATTTTTCAATTAATGCTCTTTCCTTATTTATGCTCACTTCAAGTTTTTTAGCAATATTTTGCTCTCTTCGCATAATGGAAAGATGTTGATCATATAATGATGTAAAAGGGTTTTTATGTTTTTCAAAATAAGTAAGAGTATCAACTCTCATCTCGGTATCAGCAATATTTTTAAAACTTACTTTTGAATCCTTAAGCACAGATGAACCCTTCAGGTTTAGCCCATATAAAGTCTTTTCTTTTAAGTTGGCCTCTTCTAAAACCTCTCCAGACATATCACCGCATTCTTCAATTTTTTGTTTGTTATATCCTTCTTCTTTAAACTCATTAATGCATCTGCCTGTTTCTTTAGAAAAATAAAACAAAGAACTTTTCTCAAGTAACGTAGCTTTTGCTGATCGTTTTTTCTCTTCCACGTTGTCTACAGGTTTGATTTGAATACACGACGATAGAATAAATAGAGTAGTCACAATAAGGTTTATTTGCATAAAAACTCATCGGATAAATTAAGCATTCACTCAAATAACCGAAGAAATAACCGAAGAGTAATTTACTAGGAGAATTATGAATAAGTTAAACCATAGACTCTATTTTCGTGAATCTAAGCTATCTTCCTATTATGAACTTTTTCATAAATTTGCTGAGAACTTTATATTTTTTCGATGGATGTACTTTAAAAATCGTCCCCGAACAACTTTTCTTATGATGCGCTCAGTTCTTGTTAATAGTTTAGCTTTTAGTGCCTATTACTATTTATTTTCTCACTTCGATTTTCTGATTATGGGAATTGAGGTTGATCCTGTTCTTCTTTATTTTGGAGCATGCACAGTAGGCTACTGGAATATGAGTTGGAATTTTTTTCAAAAATGTAATTATCTTTCTAGTATGTACAACGATATCATTAAGCTATGCTCAAAAACTCAAGGCCTTGAAGCTCAGATGCTGAGAATTAATTTCTCAATGCAGCTTTTAACAATGGATCTTTGGGGACATCGTTTATACTCCTGGATACTAAATGAAACCTTAGAAGAAACCTTTGAGTGGGCCATTCAAAATAAAACTGTCTCTTTTAAAAATATGAATGAGTTTTATGAAGTTGCTAATAATAAAAAACTAGAGATCTCTGTGGCAAGAAGTGCTCTTCTTGATTATCTTCAACACCTAAGTCATATGGCCACAAAGACTCATCTTTCAAAAGTTGCTTAATAAGCTTTTAAAAGGTGTCTCTCAGCTTTTGTCGTGTCTGGACCAATTAGTTTATTTTTATACTTAGGTCTATACAAAGCTGCTAACCCTTCAACTCTTTCATGCGGAGTCGCAAAAGAGATAATAAGCATAACTCTAAACCCTTCTTCCACTCTCGCTCCATGATGGAAACAATGATAGGGATTAACGAACCAAGCTGAACCTGCTTTACCGGTTAACTTTGTATAGTTCTCAGGAGAAATAAATTTTTCAATAATTTCATCTTTCACTCGACCGTCTTCATGATTTAAAGCTGTTATTATTTCTAAAGACTTCTTGGCATTAATATATGTAAATGGGCCATTTTTAGGTCCAATATCATAAACAGGTATCACTAAATGCAAGAAGTCTGGATCAAGTGCATCTCTGTGAAACATTTGAGCATTGATTGGTGTATGCCCTTTTTCCATAGCAGGTGTATATATAAACGAAGTATTTGATAAAGTTGGAATCTGTCCCAAATAATCAGCGGCTAATCCCATAAGCTTTGGTTGAGAAGCAAATTTTAAAATAGGTTTTATAAGGGCAATTTGCTCATCACTCACTTCTTCCTGATCTTTTCCTGCAGGCTTAATTAATAATGAATAAGGAGCAACAAAAGCTTTCTCTATAGCTTCTCTGTTCGATTCAAAATATGACCTAAGATGGGTAAGCAATTCAGGCACACCATCAAGCTCCCCTTCTGGTATTGCCAGCTCATGCTTGTTTTTAGGTACCCTAATATTATTAAGTGCACTGGTATAAATACTAATATTTTTTGATTTAATATAAAGAACTGGTGCAGATAGTATCTTAACAAATCTTATAATGCTTAAACGTAGACTTTTTTTAATACCCAACATGCTTAGCACTTCATTAAGTAAACGCCCCAGACCTTTTTGTCTGATTTGACTGGGAACCTTCATAAAATACACAGGTAATCTTGAAACTTTAAAACTCACAGCCCTCTCCTGGAAGCAAAACTAGCCTCCATACTAGCAGATGCTAATCACCCCAGAAAGCCCTCAAAACCGGGTTTTTCCTTTATATGAGAGATTTTCCATGGTAGTTTTTTTTGTAAACTATTCCCCTACTGGAGACCCTTTATGGAAAAAAGAAGTTCAATCGAAGATTTAGTTGTAGGTATTGGCAAGGCCATCACACCTCCCTTTATCCGCGATCAAGTAAAACGCGCTTATTATTCAGTTAAGAAAAAGAGCTTGGCCGAGAAGTTTGCTAAGGAAATCAAAGAGAAATCTTATATTAAGTGGTACCAAGAGTTTATTGATAACAAGGCCGAAAGCTTTGAAATTACAGATGAACTTATAAGCACTGGCTCCCGTGACCTTGAGGCCATGAAAGCAAGGGGTATGAAGCCAGAACATACACTCTATGAATTTGGAGTTGGTTATTTAAGATCAACTAAACACTTTGTGGAATATCTGAACCCTGGTAATTTCACTGGAAATGACACAAGCGCTAAGAGAATAGCAAGAGGAAAAAAGCTTTTTCCAGTTATGGATGAGAAAAAGGCTAACCTTCTTGTAACAACTGATAATAGTCTGGACTGGCTAAACGGTAAGAAGTTTGACTTTATCTACTCACATGCAGTTTTTTGCCATATGCCAATGGAAGACGTGAGAGAGGTTTTTATTAATCTTCATGATAAGGCCATGCATGAAAAATCAGAGTTCTATACAACTTACTCAGTTTTAGATTTTAATGAGTTTAGAGGTCTTAAGGATACTCCTGCAAATGAAATGGAAGAAAAACTCATTGAGATTTTTAGAGGCAAAGATCAAATGAACTTATTTGATCATATGAAGAAATCTCAAGGTGAAGATGTTATCCAAAGTGGATCATCTAACTGGTTTCAATCAAGAGAGTACATGGAAAGATTCTCAAGAGAATGTGGTTTTCATGTTGAAGATGTAACTGAATCCTTAGGTGATAAAACAGGTCTTTGTTACAGCCCTTGGAATCGTCTTATCAAAATGACTTTAAAGTAATTCTTATTTTTAGGCCTGGCTTTGATTTAAAGTCAGGTCTATAACCTCATCACAAATATCCTCGATACCTTTTTGATGCGAAATCGCAATAATAGTCATTTTGCCTTTAAGATCTTTTAAAGTATTAATGATGACTTGCTCACTAGCTTCATCAAGGGCCGATGTAGACTCATCAAGAATAAGCACCTCTGGCTTTAGTAATAAGGTTCTTGCTAAAACTACTCTTTGCTTTTGCCCACCAGAGAGTTTAGAGCCTGTCTCTCCCACTTGTGAGTCAAGTTTATCTGGCAGAGCTGAGACAAATTTTTTCGCTCCCACTCTTTCAAGGGAACTCCAAATCTCTTCATCTTTAAGAGTTGGATCAAAGGCCCAAAAATTATTTCGAAGAGTATCGTTAAACATAAAGGGCTCTTGTCCCATATAAACAATTTTTTTTCTAATGGATTCTTTATCAATATCTTCTAAATTAACTCCATCAATTAAGATTTTTCCACTTTTAGGTTTTCTTAAGCGAATTAAAAGATCTATAAAGGTAGTTTTCCCTGATCCAGATGTTCCTTTAAAGATAACTGCAGAACCTTTCTTGATTGAGAGATTAAGTGATCTTAAAACATCCTTGCCTGGATAAGAAAACGAAAGATTCTGGATTTGTATTTCTTTATTAAGAATAAATTCGTTATCTCCAGTACTCTCTTCTTCTTCTTTTTTCATTCCATTAATCAAGCCAAAGATAAACTCATAAGCAGGAATTGAGACAAGGTAGGTCTGATAGTAAATTTGAATAAACGAAAGCCTTTGGGCCGTCCTATAAAAAAGCAAAAGAAGAAGAAATAAATTATCAGGATTAAGCTTTAAAAAGTTTAAAAAGACATAAAGACATATACAAACAATTAACACCTGCACAGGCTCTTGAAAGTGGTTTACAGCATATACCCCGTCAGTTCTTTTCTTATTAGCATCAGCAAAACTATTAATTTCAACATCCATAACTTTTTGAATGCTCTCTTCTCGAGAAGATGCTTTTAATTGCTTCATTCCTCTAATGAAATCAACAAAAAATGAGTTCATTGAGATGGCCTGGTCTGTTCCTTTTTGACTTGCACTTTTTGCTTGCCTTAAAAACTTCTTCAGTATGAAAAGTGAAATCCCACAGATAACAATTGCTCCTAGAGCTACGCTAAAAGAGACATTAATGGCCAAAAATAGATAGACTGTCACAGGAACTATATTTGCGAGTGTTTTTCCTGTTGTTAGATAGACATTAGAAACTTTTTCAACTTCAGATGATAGAGCAGTTGTTAACTCTCCAGCTTTCATAGAAGAAAGATAGTCCCACTTAGATCCAAGAACTGCTCTGACAATATCAGACCTTAGATCAGCAACAATATCCTGAGAAATATGAGCAACCTTACATAATGCTAAATAATTTGCAATCCCTTTAAGAAGCATCATTGTAAAGATTAATATCAATACATAAATTAGCTCAAAGGGTACTCCGAAAGTTGCAAATACCTTTACTAAGTAGGAAGCAATCCCACTGTTCGCAACAGTATCATTTCCCAAGGTAATATTCATAAGTGGGATTAGTGCAGTAAAACCTATCCCTTCAACAAGTCCTGAAATCAGAAACATGATTGAAACAAGAATCGACTGCCGCTTATACTTTCTAATAAAGTACATGGCAGGACTAAACTGATCTTTAAATCGCTTAACAATCATATTAAATCCTGTATATCGGATGGAAAACTTTTAATAAAACTTCTCATCACATTTTTTTTATATTCTGTATCAGTAAAACGAGCTCGATCACCTCTTAAATACTCAAGAGGCATTTCGACAGAGCTTTCTATATAAGCAGCTAAAAAGAGTGCTCCATCTTTTTTTCTTATTTCATCATTTTCATCATAAGCAATCTCATTAAGTTTTGCTCTCATAGCACTCATGTCCGTTAATACATGTACATGAGGTACAAAATTATAAAAATTATGAAGACCAAAGGATATCACAGGCTTACCAATTACGGCCCCTTCAAAACCATTTGTCCCCGTTATAGTAATTACTCCAACACTATTTTTCACAAGAGGAAATGAGCTTTGAGAATAATCAGCAAAAATGCAATTAGGAATTTTTAATATATTACGATAAAAGGACAATGGTCGTCTTCCTACTCCTACTGGGTGCTCTTTAACCAGCAATTTATGACCCGCTGGAAGATTTTTACAAATTGTTTGGATAATGGCCGCTTGATCATTAAACTCTGGAGCAAACTGGCTTATAGATATTTCAGGCTCTGTATGAAGAAAATAAGTAAAATACTTCTCTCCTTCTAAGTCTTGTGCTTTTTTGAGATTTAATCCCTGAATATAAAGGTGATGTCGATAAACTCTAATGACCATCCCCATTGAAGACCAGTAATTATAAGCTGAGTAAGTCGCGACATTTTTAAGTTTTTGATAAAGAGTTTTTTTAGTCACACTAAGCAAAGTTTTAAGAACATGAGAAATTCGAGGTCTTAAATCAATTTGAACAGATCTCATATAAGAATTATGATCTTTCCAAAACTGCTCCATATGCTCATCAATATTAACTAAAGATTTTGAAGACTTTTTAATCTCTAAAAAATTTTTCTCAATTCGAGAGTTTCCAAAATATAAATCATCGATCCAATAAGGAAAATTTTTATAACGAGGTGGAGAAAATGCCCTAAAAAGTGATCCATGCTTTAAAAGAACATAATATCCAGGTAATCCCCAAACTCCACTTGATAAGCCGATTTTAAATTTTGGTCTGTATTTTATGGCCAAGTCTTCCCAAAACTTAAAAGTCTTATTGATATAATTTGTCATCTTTTTAAGATCAGGACGATCACTGATATAAGAACTAGGATGCCCAACACCTAAAGGGCTTAGGCTGTGACCAAAGTGCCGATCACTTTGAATAATGTCCATATATAGTACGCCATATTTTTCTTCATAGGCTTTGGCCATATCATAAACATTGGCAGGAACTTCATCATCATAATTTGGCAGATAATCTTCTATACTAATAAACTCATCGATCTTGGTGTATTTTTCCATTCGCTCTTTCATACCCATATCAAGAGCAACACCTATAATTTTATGTCCATAAACTTCTCTTAACTCTGTCGCTAGAGCGGCCCAAATATAATCAAAATTAGATGTAAAAAAGAAAAGCGAAACCTTCGAGTCTGAATTAAAATTTGAAATACTACTGGTCATTTGCTTCCTAGATAATTAGAAATTTAAATACTTATGAAAAGTATTCCTTAATCTTATCAAGCCCGAAATGAGGATCATCACTGTAATACTTCTTAAAGATTTCTTCCAAAAGGTCTAGATCCTCTTGGGTGTCTATACAAAGATTAAGATGAGAAAGATCTTCTTCATGCTCAATACTCTTGGCCTTGAAAAGATCAGGACTGTTTTTGATTTTATTAGTAGCGTACTCTCTTTCCTCTGGAGTTTTTAAATTATCATTGCACCAATTAATAGCAGTTTTTGAAATTAATTCGCATGAAAGACCAAGTGGAAAGGTATACTTAATTCTATTGGAAATATAATCAAGAGAGTTATCCCCAGCATATGATTTTGCCATTAGTGACATAACCCTTGGATCAACTAAAGGACAGTCTGCATTGACCTTTAAAAGAGCATCACATGCGGCCAATTCAAAACAACCCTTAAGCCTAAGAGCAATATCATTTTCATCAGGGCATCTATAAATAAGAATATCTTTTTCTTTTGCTATTTCTTCAAGAGCATCATTTCTAGGGTCAATAGTCGTTGCTAAAATAATTCCAGAAATTTCTTCAACTGCATTAAGGCGATCAATAATATGCTCAATAATAGGTTTTGAGCACAAAGGCTTAATAACCTTTCCAGGAAGTCTTTCTGAGCCCATTCGAGCTTGAATACATCCAAAAATTCTTTTAGGCATTGGCAAATTCTTCTCTCAAAATGCTCATCATAACTACATCGTAATAGCGGCCGTTGCGATAGACAAGTTTACGACGCACCCCTTCTTTTACAAATCCAGCTTTTTCATAGGACCTTACAGCAGCTGTATTCTCTGTGTTAACCCCAAGATAAATTGTCTCAAGGTTTAGTTTATTGAATCCGTAATCCAAGATTAGATCAGCGGCTTCAGTGCCGTAACCTTTTCCCCTCATTCCAGGGGCACCGATAAGAACTCTAAACTCGCCTCTTCTGCAAATCCACTGAAGCATATAAAGTCCAATAATACCTATTGGCCTCTTGGTCGTTTTTTCTTCTATAACAAAAACAATATTTTCATCGTTATTTGTTGATGCACGCATTACTTTTTCAAGATCAAGGTCCCCAACGGGTCTTGTGCCTGTTTCCATGAATTGAGTAGCTTCGGGGTTTTCCATCCAAGCTCTATAATCTTCGCGGTCAGTCTCTTTAAGCCCTCTCAGACCAACTTTTTCACCTTCCATCATATAACTCATAATGACTCCGAATTACTTATAAGTTTAAACACACGCTGAGAGCTCTGTTTAAAAGTTTCACGAAAATTGTTTTTATCGAACTTACTCCATTCTATCTTCTCAGCGTTAGAATTTCCAATAATTGGAATTAAATCTCGTTTTGAGAGAGGGTCATAATTTTTAGACCCATCAGGGAGTATGGTAGCTACTTTTTTCCCCATCAAATAAGCTTCCACTTGCAAAGAGGAGTACATTCCAGTCACCACCTCAACTTTTTGAATAGCTTCTTGACCATTTTTAATGACTTCCATGTCTTCAATATCAGTATCTTGAATACTAGAGCCTGCTGGATGAGGAATATAGATCATTTTACTGACACCAAAATAATCCTTAGCTACCAAGTTTTTAAAGAGCTTTAAGCAATCTCTTTCATCAAAACCGAGGCTTTTCCCATAAAACTTTGCGACAGGCTGATCAATAAATGCAACACCAAAACCATCTTCAGACTTCATACTTAAGTACTGTTCAAAAGCTGGTTGCCCTACAATAAAAATCTCTTCATCTTTAAGGCCAAGGTCTAATGCCATTTCTTTTACTGTCTGATCAACAACTAGAAGTTTTGAAGGTCTAACAAAATTAAGTTTTAATCTTTCAGAAAGTTTATCCCACACATCAAAGTACATAATGATTGGTAATCGATTATTTTTAGCATGCTCAATCACTTCATTTTCTTCATCTCTTCCTGTGCAAGATGAAATCAGTTGATCGAAAAGACCTTCTTTTATTTGTGTAAAGGCTTGCTCTTTATTCAACAGAAAAGAATGAACCTTGTTTTGTATGCCTCTTCTTTTTAAATAACTTAATGCTTCATCACTACAATAAAGCGATACGCCTTGTGAAAACTTTTCAAAGACTGGAAGAAGATAAGCCAAAGATCCAGCCTCTCTGGCATAAAATAAAAAATTTTTATTTCTTGAATTCATGCTTATTAGCAATCACCTTTTTAGCAGCTTTAATAAATAAATCCATATCCTCAAGGGTATATGGTTCATTAATCATACCTGTCACCATCATCTCATTATTTTGAATTCTCTCCACAATTGGGCAGCTGCCTTTAGCATAACTGATTTCACTATTTCGATTATTGGCGGTGAAAGGAAAACCATTTTTTCCAAAACAAATTTTCTTTTGAAAAAGTGGTTCCCAATAAACTGGTTTCAAATAACCAGAACGTAGCTGTAGTCCTTCTGCATTCATAGCACTAACAAAATCTTCTCTTGAAATTCCAGTTATTTTTTCATCATATCTAATTCCATAAAAATAATACACATGACGACAATTATCTTGAACATAAGGAGGTGTAATACCATCAATTTCACGAAGACCAGCTGTAAGTCTATTTGCCCTTTCAATTCTGCGTTCATTAATTTCAGGAAGTTTTTTAAACTGCTCAATAGCAACAGCTGCTTCCATTTCAGTCATTCTATAATTAACACCGATGGTATTAACAATATCTTGAGTTTCAAAACCCTCTACTGCATACTCGCCATGGTTACGCATGCAACATGCTTTAAAGAAAATATCTTTATCATTTGTTAGCATTACACCACCCTCACCACTTTGAATGGCCTTGTGACGATTAAAACTAAAAACTCCTGCATCTCCAATTGTTGCAGTTTTCTCACCTTTATAGTGAGCATCTGGCCCTTGAGCATTATCTTCTACAATAAAAAGATTATGCTTTTCTGCTAATCTTTTTAACTCGTCAAAATCACAGGGGTGGCCAAGAATATTAACGGCTACAATACCCTTTGTATTTGGTGTGATCTTTTTTTCAACTTCTTTTGGATCTAGACAAAATGTATCTTCATTAATATCTGCAAAAATAGGAACAGCACCACACATTAGGATACATGTTGCAGAAGCTGTCATTGTATAAGGGGATGTTATAACTTCATCACCTGGACCTACGCCCATAGCGGAAACCGCACAATGTAGGGCCGAAGTTGCAGAGTTAACGGCTACTGCATATTTAACTCCAAAGTATTTGCAGAAATCTTCTTCTAATTTTCTGACTTTTTCACCACCATAAAAGCGGTCTGTGTTTCCAGCTGTAAAGCCTGACAGTTCTCCACTATCTAGAACCTCCATAACTGCTTTCTTCTCAGCCTCACCAATTGTATTATAGGAATAAAAAGGCTTTGGCCTTAAAGCCTTGCCACCAAATAAAGCTAAACTGTTTCCACTCATAACAATCCTTTTTCAAAATTAACAATATCTACGGCCTCTATTTTTTCTTGTATCTCAACTATATGAACAGCCTCTTTAGGGGTGCAGCCTAATAGCTCGCAACCTTCTTTAAGGTGAGCAACAATTGCTTCATAAAGTTCATCCATTCCACCCAAGGGAGATTTATCTTCGCTTTCAATAGCAAGTGACTCATAGCCATCATAGAGAGCATTCTTTTTTGAACTCTCTACTTGAATAACAGCACCTCCTGACTTGAAATGAAAACATTTTTTATCTGTATAAACATCAATATCTAATAGATCATAAGAAGCTTCAGGAAAAGCGTTGAAGACTCCCTGTATATTATCCTTAAAATTAAGAACAAAACTATAATGATCTTTTTCACTATGAGTCTTGGCCATACTTATGGCAGGGCCTAAAAGATTAACAGCAAAATCAAGAGCATGAGAACAATAGTTTTTAAAACCATTATTGTATTGAACCGTTATTTTTTTTATCTTTGAAATATTCTTCAAACTATTATTTATTTTTGTTGAAAACCTTCTATGAAAATTCACTCTCAACTGCGTCTTACTACCATCAAAAAGATTAGTGATGGTTTGTGCTTGAGAAATAGTTGCCGCAAATGGTTTTTCTATAATAAGAACCTTAGGGTTGAGCTTTGATAGAGTTTTAAGAGTCTCATCTCGTTTATCCAAATGTGTTGCTAAAATAAAAACATCAACATCTTCAATATTATTAATTTCATCTAGACTAGAAAAAAAGAGGTAATCATTTAAGCTGCTCCATTTTTTTTGTAATGAAGCCTTATCTGGATTAGGGTCTACAATACTATGCAGCTCCAAAAAAGAGTTTTCAATAATAGCTCCCAAGTGGGAACGTCTGCTTGTTTCATAACTATCGTTAGTTAAGTCATAAAGAGCACCGATGCGGCCAGCACCTATAAGAGATACTTTTATTAGTGTTTTAATCTTCATAATCCTTAAAGCACTTATAGTAATCGTCAGGTCTTCCAATATCGACCCATTCCTCATGAATTGGAAATGCACTAACTTTTTGTGATTTCTTAATACATTGATCAATTAATTCAGGCATATCATAAGATGTCTTGCTTGGTATTAGATCTAAGCATTTTGGATCTAATACATAAATGCCTGCATTTGTATGTCTGTAAAGAGTTGGTTTTTCCACAATCTTTTTAATCTCACCTGTCAGCTCATCACTTTCAACAACTCCAAAAGGAATCTGGACTTCGTAATGTCTCGTTCCAACAGTAAAAAAAGATTCAGAGTCTTTATGAAATTCAAGCATATGAGCAAAATTTATATTGGTTAGAAGATCTCCATTCATAACAATAAAAGGAGACTTAATTTTATCAATCAGAGCTAGTGGTCCTGCAGTTCCAAGAGGCTCAGGCTCTTCAGTGTAAGTGATATTAATTCCCCATTTTGATCCGTCACCAAAATGCTTACGTATTTGATCGCCATAATGATTAATACAAAAGATAAAATTCTCAAAGCTTTGATTGACAAAATTTTCAACTATTCTCTCAAGAATAGGTTTGCCCCCCACAGGAAGCATTGGCTTTGGCGTTGACTCTGTTAAAGAACCAAGCCTAGTACCTTTTCCACCAACAATTAACACGACATATGTATCTCTTGTAGTTTCAGAAATACTTTCCAGTAATACTATATCAACCAGTTCCTTTTTATTATTAATGACAGGTAGATGTCGTCTATTTTTTTTTCTAAGTAAACCAATATGAGCATCTCTTGTCTGCTCAGTTGTGCCAAAAAAGAAATCACGATTAATATGTTCATTAACCTTGCTTTCAAAATTACCTGTTTTTAGAAGAGCTCTTCTTAAATCACCATCAGTAAGTATTCCAAATAGTTTATTTGAGTCATCTATGAAGAAAAGAATTCCTTTTCCTCCAATATCTAGACGCTCAATAGCTTCTTTTAAATTTAAATCTTCTCTAACAATTAACTTGTTTTTTATATCCATTATATAATCTCTTTGATTGTCATAAATGCTTCAGCATACTCAACTCCAGCAAAGCTACCTCGAAGAATGGCCTGTGACTCCACTGCCTTCAAGCTACGAGGAAAAGGATGCTCTGAGAACTCTGCCTTATAATGACTTAACAACTCTAACTTTCTTTTAAACTGTTTCGAAATATCTACAAATGTGTTTGGTCTAAAAACGGCACTTAAAGGAGAAGAAAAATCAGTTTCAGATAAAGTTTCATAAACCCTAACAGTTTTAACATAAGGGTTTCTAAAACTCTTAAGACCGCTTTGACAGATATCAAAAACAATCTTGTGGTCAGAGTGAGCATCTTCTCTAAAAGGAAGATAAACAATTTCAGGCCTTAATTCATTAAACACCTCTGAAACTTTTTTAATCATGTCTTGATGAGCTAATGTTTCAAGAGCAGCCGCGGGAAAATCACCTCGATAAAGCTTGTGAAAACCAATATCTTTATTAACAGCTGTAAGCTGCTCTTCTTTTTGAGTAATTTGCTCATCTGATAGGCCAAGACCTTTATGGGCCTTTGTGAATAAAAACCATGAAACTTGATCGCCTGACTCAATATGCTTTAATATTGTTCCTGCACATCCTATACATTCATCATCAGCATGAGGGGCAACTACTAGTACTTTTTTCATTTAATTTCTCCACTCAACTGGGTAATCCCACCAGCCGTTAAATGATTTTGGTCTCTTACTAAGAAATAAAAGGTAATCATTCATAAGTTCCATATCATTTCTAAGTTCTTCAAATAACTTTTTAGTTTTAACAAAAACTTCATTATAGGAAGAACTAATATTTTTCATCAATTCATAATGTGAAAGCTTAATACTTAAAGCCTTCAAAATAGATTCAGATGTTTCTTTCTTTTTTAAAGCAATATTACTTTCGTGGGAGCGATAAAATGTCCATGTCTGATTATTAAAAATAGCTTTTACAGGTTTTTTTAATAAAAGCTTAGAAAACAGGGCCCAGTCATAAGCAATGATATTAGAAGGTATATCCCGATGTTCTCTACCCAATATAGATAATTTAAAGGCAGTATTTGTGAGTCCAAAATAATTTTTAGATATTATGTCCTCAAAAGCTATTTCTTTATTAAGATTTAATCCCTTAGAGAATTCACTAGTATTAAGGTTTATTTCTGATAAAGAGTTAAAAATCCAAAGATCACTAAGTACGATATCATAATTCTCAAGACTGTTCGCAACTACCTCTATACGATTGGCCGCCAATATATCATCTGCATCCACAAGTATAATATTTTCAAACCCAAGTTCTTGAGACTTTGTAAGTAAAAACTCTCTCGTTTGTGTAATTGTGCCTGAAGTTTGGATAACTTGAAAATCAACCGAGGTATTTTTTAATAGATCAGGTTTTTCTATAGAATCTAGAACATATAAAACTTCAAAATTCTTGGAACTCTGTTTGTTGATAGAGTTTATAAGATCATCTAAAAAAGGTAATGCCTTTTCATAAAGTACTGTAGCAAGAAGATTTTTCTTCATAAGATATAATCTCCCACTTTTGGCAATTCTTTAAGCTCATGTTCTAAAAGCCAAATTCCTTTATCCATGCACTTTATAAGAATTTCATTACTATTAACTTGTAGAACCTTTCCTTGCTCAAGATTAGAGGGTGTATTGTCTTCAATACGCACTTTCCAAACTTTAACCTCGTTGTCTTTATAGAGAAAGCTTGCACCAATATATGGATGTGTTAAGGCCCTTACTAAATTATAAATTCCAAGAGCGCTCATTTTCCAATCGATCAGACCATCTTCTTTTGTGCGCTTTCTCCAATAATTTGAATTCTCATTTCTTTGAGAGACTCTTTGGATTTTGTCCTCTGCGAATTCACGAGAAAAGCGGAGTACCTGTTCTTGTGCCTTGGCAATAATTTTTTTATACAATGATGTTGCATCATCTTTAAGACTTATAGAGATATTTTCCTGAGATATAATATCTCCTGTATCAGCTTCCTTTTCTATAAAGAAAAAACTTGTCGCCGTTTCTTCTAAACCTAAAACTAATGCCCATATCAAAGGATGTCTTCCTCTATTCATTGGAAGCTTTGCCGGATGAAAACCAATGGCACCATGTTTAGTTATAGAAAACACTGATTCAGGCAATAAATGGGACCAGCCAAAACAATAGATGATATCTGCATTTGTTTTTTCTATAAATAGAGTAAGATCATCGTCGTTTTTATCATAATAAAAAATTGGGCATCCTACTTTTTCAGCAAGAGGTGTTAAGTCTTTGAAGTCCGAATTAAAACTTGATTTTTTTTTAGTTACAACACCTACAATCTCGAACTTGTGATCGACAAGAGTTTCAAGAGTTGCGTAGCTAAGTTGGACACAGCCAATAAAGACGATTTTCAAAACTGCCCCTTTTCTTTTATGAGGAGCTCGGCAATTTTGAAATCAAGAGCTGTATCAATATCAATGGATCTCTCTTTAGGCATAATATGGCCAAAAGTTTTTGGTCCATAATAATTTTTGTTTTTTTTCAAGTATTCTGATTTAAAAATATAAACGGCACCATTGGGGATATATTGTCGTTCTAGATCTTGCCTATTGGCCACAAAGTCTCTTTTATCCTGCACAATATTTTCAAGTACTCCCTGATCATTTAATTTTTTATACCACTCAATAGGAGTCTCAGCTTCAAATACAGTTAAAACAACATCTGCATCTTTTTCTTTAAAAAGCTTAATTGCATTATCAATATCAAAGGCTTCTTTAAGTGGAGAGGTTGGATTTAAGGCAACAAAGCTTGAATACTCTTTGTCTAAACTAGCTAGTACATGCATATAAGTATCTGCAACAATAGCAGTATCACTTGCAAGCTCTGCTGGTCTTAAAAAAGGTACTTGTACGCCATGAGCTTTAGCAATATCAGCAATATTTTGATCATCCGTACTTACAATAATTTCAGTTATAAACTCTGATTTCTGTGCAGCCTTAATAGTATAAGCAATCAGCTCAAGACCATTAAGTTTTTTAATATTTTTTCCTGGTAACCCTTTAGAGCCGCCGCGAGCTGGAATAATTGCAAGCATATTATTTAAACATCATCCCATGAGATTAATTGATCAAAACTAATATCTTTTTTTGCTGTTCTACCTATAAGTAGCTCATAACTTCCTGGGGCAATTCCAGTACCTGGTCTTTTATATTCAAGGTCAGACTCTTCTATAACTTTCCCTACAGGTATTTCCTTAGCTGCTACTATACTTCTTCTAAAGGAAGGCATTCGCTCTTGATCATCATCAGTTACAATACGACTAAAACTTCCCAAGGCCACTTGAATTCTTGCTCCTTGTTCACAAATTTCTTTCATTTCTTCAGGATTCGCTGAAACTTTATGATCCCAACCAAACATCTCTTTATCCAAAGTGAAATGTTTTTCAAGAATACATGCTCCTTTAGCAATTGAAGCTAGGGGTATTGAAGTCCCAATAGAGTGATCAGAGAAACCTATTGGGTATTTTGGAAATACATTTCTAAAATAGTCTATATTATTAAGGTTTACGTTCTCATCTTTAGGTGGATAGTTTGCAACACAATGAAGAATAGCAATATCTGTATTACCTGCTTCTTCAATGGTTCTAACAGCTCTATCAATTTCAGCAAGTGTAGAAAAACCAGTCGAGATAATAATAGGTTTTCCTTTTCGAGCTAGATAATCAAGAAAGGGATAATTATTACAATCCATTGAAGCAACTTTAATAAACTCTGCCCCAAGTTCATTAACTAAAAAATCTGCTTCCTTTCTAGAAAATGGAGTTGAAGAGAATCCAATTCCGATTTTATTACAATAGTCTTTCATATCGATTAATTCATTTTCAGAAATACTAAACTCATCAACAATTTGCTCGAGTGTATAATCAGAGCGATCTCGATAATCATCTTTAAGAAAAAAGTTTTGATCATAAACCGAACGAGAAAAAATACTATCCTTTGACCAAGACTGAAACTTCACGCAATGTGCACCTGCCTCTTTAGAAGCATCAATAAGCTTCTTGGCCATATTCATATCCCCATTATGATTTGAACCAAGCTCAGAAATCACATAAGGGCTGCCAAAATTTTCAATCTTATGATTGTGAAATTTCATAGTATTCTCCATAGTTTAAGACGGAGAAATATTAACATTTGCTGCTCAGCTTTGAAATGCTTAAAGGCTAGAATCGCCTATTTGACGGTCTTTGAGGACTTTCCCGGGAACACCAACAACAAGCTTATTAGATGAAACACTCTTAATAATGGCCGCACCAGCTCCAACCACTGTATTACTGCCAATGGTCATGCCCTGAATTACACTTGCTCCAAGCCCGATAAGACTTAGCTCTCCTATATGACACGTACCACCAAGGCATGCACCAGGGCCGATACTGGCAAAGTTTTCAATTTTGCAGTCATGATCAATACTGGCCTTGGTATTTATAATACAATGCTTAGCAATAATAGTGTCTATATTAATGACTGCTCCGGCCATAATAACTGTACCTTCGCCAATTTTAACCGCTGGCGAAACAACAGCACTCGGATGGATAACAGAAACAAAATGAACTCCTGAAAAACGAGACTTCAAACTATCAGCAATTTTTTTTCTTTTATTATTTTCACCAATACCAATAACAATATAAGCTTGCTTTAAAGTTCCTAAATAATCTTCAGCCAACACCGGAACACCCATCAGTTTTTGATCAGACTCTTTTTGCTCAATAAACCCACAGAGTTTGTATTCTTTGCCTGCAAGTATAGAGTCGGCAATCACTTTTGCATGTCCACCACTACCAATTACAAAAACATCTTTTAAGCTCATAATGCTTCACCTAAAAAACTGCTACTTGGGATATTAATCACTCTTTTATAAAGAGACTCTGTTATTGATAAATCCATTCTTGGAGAATTTTCATAAGGCCTTAACAGATGGCTTGGCTTCCATAATGGTCGCAAAAATATTTTCTCAGATAAGCAGTACTCAAGAATTTCATCACGAACTTCTAAGTCTGAGTCTTCTAAAATAAGGCAGTTAAGCCAATGATTAGAGTCATCAAAAGCTATTCCTTCAAAAAAACTTACTCCTTGAAGATCTGAAAAAGCCTCTCTGTATTTCAAAGCAAGTTTTCTTCTTGATGCTAAAAAGCCAGATAGCTGTTCCAATTGAGCAACTCCAAGTGCTGCATTTAGATTTGGCATTCGATAATTATAGCCAACTTCATGGTGAACAAATTCAAACTTATGTCCCTCTTTTGCAGTAGTTGAAAGATACTTTGCTCTTTGAGCAAGTTTTTCGTCATTAGTTAGAACTGCACCACCACCGCCAGTTGTGATAATCTTATTACCGTTAAAGCTTAAAGCACTGCAATGCCCATAACTACCAACATGTTTACCCTTGTATTTAGTTCCAAGGGCCTCAGCGCTATCTTCAATAAATTTTATATTAAATTCAGAACAAAGATCGAGAAGATTTGTAATCTCATTTGGGTTACCAAAAGTATGCATACAAACAAGAGCTGAAATCTTATTTCCAGTTTTTTTATTAAAAAGAAGATTATTTCTTCTCTCAGTATTTTCAACGAGATAATTTTTCAACTTATTAACATCAATACCCAAGCTACTCTCATCAACATCGACAAAATGGGGGATTGCCCCTGCATACTTTATCGCTGCACTTGTAGCAACAAATGTAAGTGAAGGAGTTAAAACTTCATCACCCTGTTCAACACCACTTATAAGTAAGCATAAATGAAGTGCAGATGTTCCATTAGATGTAACTACTGCATGTTTTACATCACAATATTCAGCGATGTTTTTTTCAAGTAGATCAACATATTTTCCACTCGAAGAAACCCAGGAAGTATCAACACATTCTTTTAAATACTTTAACTCATTTCCATTAAGAGATGGTTCCGATAAGTGAAGATCTTTATCTCCACAGACAGATCGAATTCTTTTTGCAATTTCGACTTTGAGGTTGCTCATATATTATATATATCTGTTTTGTATTGTTTAAGGTTTTCTGGATTTTTAAACCATTCAATTGTTTTTAACAAACCTTTCTCTAGGCCATCAAGCCCGCCATGTTCTGGATTCCAATCAAAGAGAGATTTTGACTTCTCGACCCCAGCAAAGAGACGATTAACTTCACTATTTTCAGGTCGCATTCTTTCTTGATCACAAGTTATTTCAATTTCTTTATTCATGACCTTGGCAATACTCTTGGCCAAATCCCCAATAGAGATTTCAAAACCACTACCGATATTTGTAATTTCTCCAACTGTCTTGTCACAAGCTGCACATTGAATAAAGCCCATGGCCGTATCTTGGACAAAAGTAAAATCTCTCGTAGGACTTAAAGCTCCGAGCTTAATTTTATCTTTTCCTACTAAAAGTTGAGAGATTATTGTGGGAATAACTGCCCTTGCTGATTGTCTCGGCCCATAAGTATTAAAAGGACGTAAAACTGCTACTGGTAATTCAAATGAGCGATGAAATGAGATGGCCATTTGATCAGCACCAATCTTAGATGCTGAGTAAGGGGACTGACCATGCAAAGGATGCTCTTCATGAATTGGTACAAATTGAGCTGTTCCATACACTTCGCTTGTAGAGGTGTGAACAACTTTTGATACTCCCAGCTCTTTGGCTGCTTGAAGTATATTTAGAGTGCCTTTAATATTTGTATCAACATAAGTTTCCGGAGAATGGTATGAATACGGTATTGCAATTAGGGCCGCAAGGTGAAGGACAATATCGCAGCCTTTCATCGCTTCTTTAACACCATACGGATCTCTAATATCGCCAAGAAATACTTCTACTTGGTCTTTAACTGGTGATTGTTCGAGCCAGCCCCAAGTACCAAATGAATTATAAAGACAAAAAGCTTTTACATCTAATCCTTGCTTGCATAGAAGCTCAACCAAATGAGATCCAATAAATCCATCAGCTCCAGTTACTAATATTTTCTTTCCTTTAAGATCCACAATCTCTCCTCTCGTGGGCGTATAGGCTCTACACTAGCATTTGAGGTCTAATTTGCCTCTAAAATACTGTAATAATTGCCTTCTTCACCTCATTTCATTGCTCCCATTTTGCAGGAGAATACAATAAAATATGATGAAAAATAGATTATTTAAACTCTTGATATTATTAGCGAATGCTATGGTTTTTGTCTATGCACCTTTCATCAATGCAGCTCAAACATTTCCATCAAGTCAAATCATTGAATTCCAAGGTTTTATTAATAATGCTTACTTGGATAACTCACATAATCTACTTAAAATTCAAGGAACAAAGGAATATTCTGCAGAGTTTTTAAAATCAATGTATCTTTTACGATTCAATGAAACCCAAAAACTTTTAAGATCAAGAAAAGCTTTGCAAGAGCTTCGCTCCCCTCTTAAAGATCAAGAGCATCTACCCAAACTATCTGAAAACTTTAAAAGCCTTTACAATATTGGATCAAAAAAAATTGAGCCTATACAAACTTTAATTAACCAAGTTGAAAAAGGAAGCACTCTTTCTAAGATAAAAAGAGAAGAGCAAAGAGAGGAGTTATTCTCACAGCTCAATATTTATGCAGTGGTTTTAAATTACCTAGATCGTGCAATTAAATTTATTGAAACTGATTTATGGGAAAATAATAAAAGTCTTGATTTGATCGTTGAAAAAATCAGAACAGAGAAACTAAGAAAAGCTGGCAGAGATAGAAGAAACACCAGTAGGAAAAAGATTAAAGAAGCTTTGAAGAAAAAATTTTTTAAACAGCTTGATCTTAGCTCTAAACTTGAAACACTCTATGCTCAGAAAATTTTCTTCTTGAATAGGTTTCCCCTCTTAGGAATAGAGCTTAAAGATCCTCATACTGAAAAAGATCTTCTTTCATATAAGCATCTGTATACTCGGATGCAAAAAATCATTGAGCTACCTGACCTTAGTAAGTCTATCAACTCCAATTTCATTGATTTCTCTAAGGATCAAATTAATTTTGAGTATAAAGATGAATTACTAGATTATGATCCTGAAGTTATTCTTTTAATTGCAGGAAATTCAACTAAAGACCATATTGAAGAAACCAGAAAAATTAATGAATCTACTCATGAAGTTTATGATCTTTGTCTAGAAAAAGCCCTCGAAGGAAATCATGAGTTTCTTGAGGACCTCAATAAAGAAATTCAATTTGAAGATAATACAGCCCCCTTTCTTTTATTAGCAGCTAACCCAGCTCATTGGAATGAGTTAAAAAGATTTTATCCTTGGTTCAGTGAAGAGTTTTTTACAAAAGCTGAAATACAAGCTGAGAGTATTATTCTTAAACAAGCTGAAAAACAAAAATTTTATTCTACAGCCCTTAAATATACTAGCTATGGTTTTTACGGTCTAAGCGCTGTTTTTTTTATAACAGGAGTGGGAGGGGTTCTTACTGCAGGTGCAGGAGCGGCCCTAAGAACTGCTGCCACAAGAATGGCCTTGCATAGAATGATGGTTTTAAGAAAGGTAGGAGCCATGAACTCCGCTGGAATTGGAACAACTTCTATGAGCGCAAAAGTTGGATATGACTGGATTAATCATAAACGTTTTTCTGAGCTTGCGACAAATTTATATATTGGAGCAAGAGAGTCCCAAGATTTTGAAGGACAACTTGATAAAAGGCTGATTACTGATAGAGACTTCAATGAATTAATAATTACAGTTGTGGGGTCAATATTATTACTTAGAGGCCCTATCGGAGCTATTGTTGATAGAGCGAGATTAACATTTTCCTCTCCTGCACAAGGAGTTATAAGCCTGGGAGCAAAAGGTGAGAAGAATTTCAGGCAAACGCTTTCAAGAATTTCTCAATCTAGTCTTATGAGCACTAAGCTTATTAAAAATATGCATCAAAAAGCATCAGCAGTTTTTTCCAAACCAAAAAATCCTATGATTGCCTGGACTAATAAACTTGCAACTAAGGCCAAGACAACAAGAACAGAGCTTATAAGAAAAGTTAAGAATTCTGAGTACTACCAAACATTTATCAATAACCCAGAAGCCTTTCCCACTCTTCAAAGAGAGTTAACGGTCGAGTTTATGGCAGCCTTAACAGCTGAGATCATGGTTAGAGGAGATAATTTCGATGATGAAATTGGTGAAGCAACCTTTAATATTATGTTTGCTATGTTTGTGACTTTTAATATTGTCTCTAAAAGCTATAGACAAGTTGATGGTCTGGTTTCTAAAAAGATTTGGCCTGAAGTTGGAAAAGGTAATTATACAAAAGCTCTAAAGAACTGGGGTTTCAATTCAGTTCAATTGATGAAGACAATTGCAAAAATCGCAACGGCTTTTAGTGCAGGCCTTCTTCTCTCTGATGCTTACAAACATATTGTGAACGGAAAGGAGTTTTCCAAGGAGGATCTTTTCCAAACAGCTGAGCGTATTTTTTGGATGACAACGGTTATTGGAATTGGCTCTCCTCCTAGATCTGAGCTGGTTTATCATGGCTTTAATCCTAGCGTTGATAAACTTCTAAGAAAAAAACTTGGGAGCAGGGTTGGTAATTTTGTTATCAAAAAATATGGAGAAGGCCTTAAAATTCCAATCTCTATTGGAAATAATTCAATTGGTCCTTATCTATTAACTTCCGTACTTGTTCAACGAGGGATTCAAGGTGATTCTCAAGAGCTTAATGAGCAGAGTTTTGTTTACATTGAACCCGATGCTAGAAACGCTGCTTATTTATATCCAGATCTTATAACCGAAGGTTATGATTTGGTATTTCAAGGAATTTCTGAGTAATGTGTTTTTCTAAATTACCTTAAGAGTTTTAGGCTTTAAATTCTTTAGACTTATATCTTCTTCTAGTTTTATTTACCCTTACTTGCAGCAAACTTAAACCATAGTTAAGATCAAAATATGAGAATACTAATAATATTTGTATTAATTTTCACTTTCAAACCAACTGCATTTTCCCAGTCAGGTACTAATATACTTAACGCTGACTTTGCTGATCTTGAACTTGGTGGTGGATACACTGCTGGAACAAGATTCCGAGAGGATTTTGATGATGATAGTGGGGATAATTATAATGGTCTGACCTACCTTATTCATGCAAGGTTTATGATCTTCCACTTTTCCAATGTTCTTACTATAAGCAATATTAATAATGATAAAGGTTTTAAGCTTGGCTTTTTAACTTATTATACCGGTCATGATTACGAGTCAGAGGGACTAGATGATCGAAACAAACATTTTTTTGGAGGAGGCTTTACTGGCTATGGCCCCTTTATAATTTATGGCTATGCTGATGTAGGCTCAAAAAGTAGTGGCTCTGTTTATGGTTTTAGATTTACACCCCTTATCTACAAATCAGGAAAGGCTACAATTAACCTTCTTATTGAAGGCAATTATTATAACCACCGCTATGTTGACTATTTTTTTGGTGTTACTTCTGATGAAGTTGCTCTGTCTGATAATATTAGTAGTCCTTATGAGGGAAAAGGTACTGGCTCTGGTGAGTTAGGCGCTGTTTATAATAGGGCCTTAGGTACCAATTCGAGGTTTACCATCTTTGCCAAAGGTGAGTGGTACGATAAGGGTATCTCTGACTCCCCTACGGTAAAAAAGAATTTGAGAGTTGGTGCAGGAGCTGGTTGGCTCTATAAATTCTTTTAAACTAGTTGGAAAAAAAACATCAAAAATCAATTTTTTGTTGCAAAATATCGCCTCATTAAATATTTTCTGCTTACTCAAATCTTACACAAAGCCTTTTAATTCTAAATATAACTACCTGTAATTAATGAACTTTCCTCCCCTAAACAAAGAAAATCTAGTCTTTAAATCATAAACTGCCCCACAATAGTCCCAAGTCATTAATCGAAGGAGCTGTTATGAAATTAGTTGATAAGATTCTCTCGACTCTAGTGCTCGCAGCAGTCTTTTTATCTACAGGCTGCGGTAGTAATAAAAAATTAGTTGTGAACTCAGCACCAAGTAATGCTGATGTTTACCTCAAGGGAGCAAATTCTGATTATTTTCCTAACAATAAATTCAAAGTCGGAAAGACTCCTCTTATTATAGAAAACTATAAATTTACTAATGATGAAGGTGAAGTAACAGAAGTAGAGATTAACGATATAATGGAAGAACAGTTTTTTGTTATCATTGAAAAAGAGAGTTATGAACCAAACTCTTTTATGGCACCACCTCTTGCACATGAAGTAAAACTTAAAGTCATCCCCGAGCTAAAAATTTCAGGACAGCACTTAAAAAAAGAAGCTAGTTTTAATGGAGAAGTTCGAATTACATCTAATCCAACTGGAGCAAAAATTTATATCGACAATATGCTCGTTGGAAATAGTCCGTATACAGGGGATCTAAAGTCAGGCGAATATGAGCTTGTTATTAAACAAGATGGTTTTAAGGATTTAAAAGAGAAAGTTCAGGTAAACCCAAATAAACTAAAAGGTCTTCATTTTGACCTTTCTCCAACAATTAAAAATGGATTAGTGAAAAATTAATATGAAAAACAAATAAAGCACCATAATGTTTTATCCACCTCTCCCTCTTCTTAAATTTTGGTGCTGAAGTTACTAGGGTCGGTTTAGGCCCTAGTGCTTTTTTGAGAAAGAAAATAACAACCGCTTGTCTTAAGGTCTTCATCTGAAAAATTTTGAAAAGCAGATGCTAATTGACTTCTATCTATTGACGAGGTCTCTTCCACTGAAATCTCCTTTAAACTTTTAAAACCATATTTCGTCAAATAGTTCCTGTGGTCTGAGACAGGGGATCTATTTATTAAATAAGGTCTTTTTCCTCTGATAATTTTCCACTGCCATTCAGGAATTGCCCAATGACCGTCCCAGGTTGTGGCCAATCCATGACATTTAAAGTCTACCTGATGTGAAACAACTCCCCCGTCTTTAAGCCATTTATACATTGATAAATAAGTTGAGTCTAAATCATCAACATGTTCAAGAACGGCCTGGGAGTAAATTAAGTCCAGTGAAGATTCTCGGACAAGCTTTGAGTCAGACCAAGGAGCACAATAATGGATGACGGAACTTTTAGAGTTTACTTCAATAAGAGAGTCTCTGATTCTTTTCAAGCGTTGTGGTGCTAGGGCATTTTCCAAATGAGCTGAATCTAAGATTTTAGGAAAGTCGTAATTTTTTAAAAAGGGTTTTACTCTTGGAAATTCTTCATTATCAGGCAAAGCTGCAGTATTTTTAAAAAGCTCTACTAATTCATCAAAAATTACTAAGTTTTTCTCTAAGTCAGAATAAGCAATAACATCAAAGGCATAATAATGTTCAACTCCACTAATAAGAGCTGCTAGACCGATTCCAAGTGAGTCCCCAGGACCGAGCTCTGCAATATGTTTGGGAAAACTAAAGTTTGGAACTGTCTCTGCGCAAAGTTTAAGATGCCTTAACCAAACAGTATAACAATAACGTGATTTACTCGTACCCCCTGTCCCTGTTTGCAAATAGCGAAAATTGGCCATTCCTGGAATATGTGTCAGCATTCCAAAAAGAAGAGGTTTAAGTCTAGGTTGAGGTCTTATCATAAGCGCATTAAATCAGATTCATTAGGAAAAAGAAAGGCACTCAGAACTATGTCTCTTGCAAATATTTAGCAATATAAGAAATGCAATTTATTATACTCGTAAGTTCAAGGCCTTCTTCTTCTAGGTTCATATGCGGGGTTGGAGGAATATGAATAAAGCCTGCTTTGTAGTCTTTGGCCATGGTGTAATCAAGGGTCTTGTACATTAAATCATTGCAAACATAAGTACCTGCTGTATTTGAGATCTCCACAGGCATTTTGTTATCTTGGCATTTCTCCAAGAGCTCTTGAATAGGAAGAGTGCTAAAAAGTCCATCATGACCATTTATATTTATCTTTAAATTTTTAGGTTGATAATTATCATTATCTGCAATTCGAGCATCTTGTATATTAATAGCAATTCTTTCTAATGAAACTAGTTTGCGATTGCTTGCTAGACCCAATAAAACAATAATCTCTGGTCTAAAGTGATCAATCTCTTTTTTCAACTCTTGAAAAGCATTCTTAAAACTGACAGGTAAAATGATTTTTTTGAGTTTAGGGTTTTCTGGTAATAAATCTATAACTTCTTGAGACGGGTTAGTGCTCATTTTATCAAATGGGGCAAAGCCAGTTATCAATAGTTTTTTCATCTTATCCGACCTTTCTCCGCGTCAAAACTAGGTCAAAAGCTAGTAATTACTTCAATATGACAGATTTAGATCATAGACCTTTTCTTAAAGTCTGATAATATGAAGCTTAAAAGCTTTTGCAAACCAAACTTTTGTTTGGTATACAAAACAAAAGGTTAAAACCATGCAAGAAATCACTCAATCTCTTTGGGAGATAAAAGAAAACTCAAAAGCAATTATTGATATATACAATGATTCAATTCGCATTGAATACAAAAGCCGTTTGCTTGAACTTGGCTTTTCCCCTTCCACTGAAATCACTTGCCTCAAAATTACTCCATTTAATGGCCCAAGAGTTTTTGAAGTTTCAGGAAGTATTTTTACTTTAGAAAGAGATCTTGCCAAAAATATTTTTGTAAAGGCACTAAATGAGTAATGTTCTTTTGGTTGGCAAACCAAACTGTGGCAAAAGTTTACTTTTCAATCGACTAACTGGTCTTCAGCAAAAAGTTGCAAACTTTCCTGGTGCAACGGTTGAAGTTAAAAAAGGCCAAATAGAAAACCAACAAATTATTGACCTTCCCGGAGTGTACTCTCTTAACCCTCTTTCACAAGATGAGGTTATCGCTACTAAAAATATCAAAGAAGCTATAACTGATAGCAATACTAAAACTCTTGTCTTTGTAGTAGACGTAAACAGGCTAGAGAGAAGTTTAAATCTTGTGATCCAAGTTTTAGAAATTGCTCAAAGATCTTCTCTACGTATTGTAGTTGCTCTTAATATGATCGATGAGGTTTTAGGTCAGAACAAAATTTCAATTAAAAGCCTAGAAGAAAACTTAGGAATCAAAGTTATTGCTGTCTCTGCAAAAAAAAGCACAGGTCTAGACAAACTTAAAGCTTTTATCACTGGAAACGAAAGTCCAAAAAAATACGAACAGCCTGCAAAAACAGCGAGAAGTATCACTCAGGAATTTTTGGCAGAAAATCCAGGAATGGTAAAACTAGGCAATGAACTAGACTCAATATTTCTATCAAGTTTTTTGGGAGGCTTATTCTTTCTTGTCATAATGGCCTTTTTATTCCAATCAATTTTCACATGGGCCGATCCTATTATGGGACTAATCGAAGAGATTATTGCCTACTTAGCTGTAACAACAACAGCTTACCTTGGTGATGGAATAATAAAAGACTTTATCAACGATGCTCTTTTTGGTGGCTTTGGTTCTTTTGTCGTTTTTGTTCCTCAAATTTTTATTTTAACATTTCTTATTGGTGTTCTCGAAGATTCAGGATATTTAGCTCGGGCCGCAATCATTTGCCATAGAATTTTTAGTATCTTTGGCCTTACAGGCAAAAGTTTTATCCCTTACCTTTCAGGTCATGCCTGCTCTATCCCTGCCATTATGGCCGCAAGAACAATTGAGTCAAAAAAGCAAAGACTTATTACAATACTAACTATTCCATTAACAGTATGCTCTGCAAGACTGCCAGTTTATGCTCTTCTTGTAACGATACTAATTCCAGCAACACCCTATCTTGGTGGCCTAATCACTGCCCAAGGGCTTACATTTTTCGCTCTCTACGGATTTGGACTTGGGATGGCATTGATTGCAAGTGGTCTGCTTTCAAAGTTCCTTTCTTCAGAAAAAGATATTCCTTTTATATTAGAACTTCCCGCATATAGAATACCTAACTTCACTGCCCTTATAAGGAGATCTCTTACAAGCACATGGTTTTTTCTTAAAGAAGCTGGACCAATAATCTTTACTGTTACAGTTGTAGTATGGATTCTAGGCTACTTTCCTAATGGAGCGGAAAACTTGCAAAGCTCATGGTTAGCTAGTCTTGGTAAGTTTATTGAACCACTATTTACTCCAATGGGTCTAGACTGGAGGTATGGTGTTGCTATTTTGGTTTCTTTTTTAGCAAGAGAAGTTTTTGTTGGAACCTTGGGAACATTTTATAGTATTGAAGGGGCTGATGAAAATATCACTGGATTGGCAAACCAAGTTCAAGCAGACGGACTAAGTATGGCAAGTGGTGGAGCTCTTCTTATTTTTTATGCTATCGCTCTTCAGTGTATCTCAACTGTTGCGGTTATTAAAAAAGAACTTGGAAGTCAAAAATTAGCAGCTTTGGCCTTTGCTGCCTATAATGGGGTGGCTTATCTTATTGCCATTCTTTTTTATCAGATATTTGCCTAATTTTTTTTAATTTGTAACAAATATCATTTTTGTTAGACTCATTAATATGAAAACTCTAATAATTGCTCTTTTATCATTTAATCTTTACTCCGCTACCGAAAAAATCACCTTGGCTGGTGGTTGTTTTTGGTGTGTTGAGGCTGATATTGAAAAGCTTCCTGGTATTGTATCGGCCATATCAGGTTTTATGGGAGATAATAAGAAAGCGAGCTATGAAGAAGTTTCAAGTGGCAAAACAAAGCATTTAGAAGTTGTTCAAGTTATATTTGATAATAAAAAAACAACTCTTTATAAGATCCTAGAAAAATTTTGGACAAGTATTGACCCTACAGATTCAGGTGGTCAATTTGTTGATAGAGGTAGGCAATATACAACTGCTATTTTTTATTACGACGAAAACCAAAAAAGCATTGCTCAAAAAACTAAAGACAAAATTGATAAAGCTGGAATCTTTAAAAAGGAAATCATGACCCCTATTTTAAAGGCTCAGGTCTTTTATCCTGCACAGAAATACCATCAGGACTATTATAAAAAGAACTCTTTAAAATATAAGCTCTACCGCTTTAACTCAGGTCGTGATCAATTTATTCAAAAAGCTTGGAAAGACAGAACTCTAAAATTTTCCTCTGAGCAACTCTATATTTCACCGTCTCAAGAAGATCTAAAAAAACAACTTACAAATCTACAATATAAAGTAACCCAGGAAGATGCTACTGAGCCCCCTTTTAAAAATAAATATTGGGATAATAAAAAGAAAGGGATTTATGTAGATATCGTTTCCGGAGAACCCCTGTTTAGTTCTACAGACAAATTCAAATCAGGTACAGGATGGCCTTCATTTACTAAACCAATAGACCCTAATGGGATTTCAGAACATATAGATATAAGCCTAGGACTTCCAAGAACTGAGGTTAGATCATCTCTTTCAGACTCGCACCTGGGCCATGTTTTTAAGGACGGCCCTAAGCCATTAGGATTACGATACTGCATCAATTCTGCGGCACTAAAGTTTATTCCTTTAGAGCAAATGCATACTAGTAGATATAGACAGTACCTTAGTCTTTTCAGGTAATTAGCGTCTTTTTCAAACTTAATAACCTCCGACTTGAATGGAGGGTTATGATAGTAGTATGAACTTAAAAGTGCTGATAGTTGATGACAACCAACTTATAGCTGAAAATTTAAAAGAGCTTTTTGAGCTATATGAAGTAGCTCCCAATGCAACTGTATGCTGCATGCCAAATGCTCTTGAGAAGTCTTTCAAGGAAGATGGGCCTTATGATCTCTACCTTATAGATCACCAATTTCAAAGTCTGGATGGACTTAAGGTAACTCAGAGTTTTTTAAGTAATATTCCTTCCAATGCACTTTTGATTTTTATGTCAGGAAACTGTATTAAATCTAAAGTAGAAAGTTTTCCTCACCCTCATAAAATTTTTCTACTTAAGCCATTTCAAATGGATGAAGTTATTAAAGTAATTGAAGAACATATGGACAATATTGGAAAAGCAGCTGGTTAAAATATTATTTCAAGATGAGCATTATATAGCTGTTGATAAACCTAGCGGCTTACTTGTACATCCTTATAAAAAAGAAACTAATGAAAAAGAGAATTTAATGAAACTAGTTAAGGAACGGACTGGTCATTATCTCTACCCTATTCATCGAATAGACAGACCAGTTTCAGGTATTGTTATTTTTGGTCTTTCAAGTGAGGCTACGTCTAAAATTAATAGTATTTGGCATAATGAAAGCACCTCTAAAAAATATATTGCTCTTGCTAGAGGTGAAGTTTGTGAAATGATAATAGATTTTCCTTTAAATAATGATAAAAAACAAAAACAAGATGCTCTTACTTATATTTCTCCTCTGTCTCTATTACCAAAAGCAACACTTCTCAGTGCTAAGATATCAACAGGCCGAAAGCATCAAATTAGGAGACATCTATCAAGAAGAATGCATCAAGTTATTGGGGACACTGCACATGGAAAAGGAAAGATAAATCAATTTTACCGGGATACTTATAATTTACAGAGAATCTTTTTACATGCTTCAAAATTAGAGTTTGTTCACCCTTACAATAATCAAAAAATTTCTATTTTTTCTCCAATGCCCACAGAGCTTCGAGAAGTTTTGACCAAAATAAGAAATGATCTTGATTTAGAATCTCTTGAGAAGAGCATCTAGAGGCTTTTTAAAATTACCTTTATTATAATCATTTAAAAAAGTCGTCTTTAAATCAGCAAGTCCATTAAATTGATTGTAGTAAATATGATCTGCTGTTCTTAATGCTAAAATAAAAAGAGCACTTAGTGGATTTACTCTTGTTGCTTGCAGACCTCGAGGAAATCCACCTCCGTCAGGTCTTTCATGATGCTCATAAATAATATGGTAAACATCTTGAGGGAGATCTTTCATTCCTTCAACTAATTTTGCTCCTTCCTCAGGATGGTAGAGCACATGCTGTTTTCCCATACTATCCAAATTCTTGAATTTTTTATCGTCTTTATTTAGGATTTCTGAAAAAGTTGGTTCCTTTAAAGTAATATCATGTAGTAATGATGCATAAGAAAGTTTATCGAGAGTTAAATGATTCGCATGTCCCAACTCATCAGCGATCATATAAGAAATATGAAGTGTGATCATTGAGTGTGATACTAAATACCCCTGCCCGGCCAAGAACTTCTCCAACAAACCTTTTAAATCTTTATTATTAAAAAATTTCTCTTTGCAAACCTCTACCGACTTTGAGACTAGTGCAATCTGTTGGTCACTTACCCCAAACTGGTGAAACCCTTCGTAAAAATAACTAAGGGCATCTGAAGTTGCACTTATGGCGGATTCTGCATCTGAAGCTTGATTTAATTTTTCATTAATACTCAAGGTCATTTGATTTGTTATTTTTTGATAATCACTTGCTCTTAAATATAGATAATCGCCACCTTTTTTTTCATATTTTTCAAAATCTGTCTCTGAAAGTAAATCATCCTCAGAGAACAGTTTTAAAAACTTATTTTCTGAAAGTTTTACGTAAACAGCAATATTGCCCTTAATATGTTTTTTGAAAATATTGATTTTAATTCTACGATAACCTTCTTCTTTTTCTTGATAAGTTAAATCATTGCTTTTTAGATTTCCGGTCATGGAAAACATTGTCTCAACAGTTTCAAGCAGGATTTCGGTATCTATGGGCTTACTCAAGAAGTAGTCTAAATTAGAAGCCTCATCAAAGCCTTCAAGGTCAGTATAGTCTTCTAGAAAGCCACCGGTTAAAAAAGCAAATGGAACTCGGTTCTTTTGATTTTTATTATGATTATATAAAATGGCCCCATTACCATTAGGCATCGTATAGTCTGAAATAATAATATCAATGGATATGTCAGATTCTAATAACTCAACGGCCTGATTGCCACTCTCAGCCTTTATCACTTCACAGCTAAGCTCACCTAGTAATAAAGTCTCAACAAGCTCCAGGATCTCAATTTCGTCGTCTACAAGTAATATTTTCTTCAAGTTTTATCACCGTTTTAAAGGTTTAATTATATCCCAAAACAATTCCAGATAGTTACAGAATTTATTAGATATTTTTAACTAATCCTCTAATGATTAATTTTAATATGCGCTCAAAGTGTAAATAACTTAGACAGTATCTAAACATTGTACACTTTAGAGGCTGTTTCTTGAGTGAATCAATCCGTTACTTGGCATCACTGTTGCAAATTAATACTTGAGTAACTTTGGAGAATTTTATGAAAAGCATTTTTACATTTTTAATTTTAACAAGTTTAACCTTTAGCCTTGCTCTTGCAAAATCTGTAAAGGAAGGCGAGCTTAGATGTCGTACCGAGAATAGTGAAAAACAGTTCTCAATCAAGGGTACTCAGTTTACTTTTCATTCTGCCCCAAAATCTAATTCATTTAATTCTAAAAGAGATATGGCAGCGAGTGGAATTGTAAAATCAAAACTACTTCCAACTGGAGCCATTGAGAAACGAGTTACAGATAAAGGTCATCGATATAAGGTGTTTATCGCTAACCAAAATAAACTTGACTCAATTAACGACTACCTAACAGTTGAAATGGTTGGATCAAGTCATAAAATGTCTTATCCAATTCATTGTGAATGGAAATAATTACTTATTCCAACGGATATCTTTGATACCTGGTAGCTCTCCTGCTTCTGGAATTTGGAAGTTTTCGCAACCTTGAATCGCAATTGTATCTTCAGACCTAACAATAATTTTATCTGCCAAAGGCGCAAACTCACTGTAAAGAATATTAAACTGTGAGTTAAAAAGGGCTATTGAAATTTGATACTCTCCCTCAAGTGACATTCCCCCATTAAAATGTAGTGGAATAAAACCTGCTGTTTCAAACTTTCCAGTTAAGCCTCTATCTCTTTGGGCCAAAAGAAGAGATTGCTCAGATCTTGCAGGATTACTTCTTATATCTAAATCATCTATACGAAAGCGGTGATCAAAGGCAGGGCATGGAAACCTTCTAAACCTCTCTGACATACTTGCAGCTGCATAGTAAACCATAAACTGAGAAAGCCCACCGTGGGAAAAACGCATTCCTTTATCAGTTCTTACTCTAAAAGGAACAACATACATCCCAAGTGAATTATTACTGTTAGAGCTAGTGCTCTTAGTAATTTTTACGAGCCAAGAATCAATTTTATTTTTTTCGTAGAGCTCTCTAAAGTTTTCTTCTTTTAATTTGGGTAATTGAAATTTCACAATAAAGCCTTTAGAGACTTTTTGCTTAATTCGATTTCTTCCTACAACCCATGTCAGTTCATCTGCTTTTTCGATTTCAAGCCCTGATGTATCAATAAGAATCGAGTTACCTTTTTTAATAAAGATTTCTTTCTCTTCACAACCAACAATTAAAACAAGAAATACTAACGAAATTATTTTGATCATTTTACTACCACTATATTGTTTTTACCTTTATTACTTAAAAGATACTCACCTGGCTCTGATAAGAGACAAGATGAATAAGATGAGAGGCTTAGCTGCTTATGGCCTTTAATATTGATAGGCTCTAACAAGTTTATAATCAAAAGGGGCCTAGAACTTACAGAAAGGCTTAATACATCTTCAAATGAAAAGTTCTCAACATTAAAGCTCTCATGAGAGAGAAGAACTCTTGTGCTACTAAATGCATCCCTAAAAAGAAGCTTAGAGCTTAAATCGTTAAACTCCTTTGAAAATTGGATACAATCTAGTCCTTTTTCAATATGTAACTCTCTTTTAGGCTCTCTATTCCAATCCCAAACCCTATAAGTTATATCAGAACTTTCTTGAATCTCTAGAAGGGTTATCCCTTTTCCAATGGCATGAATTGTCCCAGCAGGTATATAGTAAAAATCGCCTTTTTTAACTTCCACTTCTTGCAAGGCCAACTCTAGATGATCACCTGCTTTGATAAGCTCAGTTAATTTATCTCTTTGGATATTATCCTTAAGGCCCATATAAAGTTTAGCCCCAGGCTCATGATCTAAAATTAGCCAGCACTCATCTTTGCCATTTCCATTTTCAAACTTTTGAGCAAGTTCTTTGTTGGGGTGAACCTGAATTGAGAGATTATCAGATGTAGATATAAATTTTACGAGAAAGTCATTAAGGTTAAGCTCTTTTTTTTCTTTGAGCTCCCTTAAACTTCCCCTTTCTGTTAATGAGCTCTTCTGAGGTATTAAAGAGTATTCCCAAGTTTCACCAATAGGCTGATTTTCTTTAAGCCCTTTTACCTGGGCCAAAAACTGGTTTCCCCAGCCCTTAAACTCGATATATGGAGTCAGTGAAAACAAAATAGCTCCTTTTTAATGATTGTCTCACTTAATTGGCACTCGCGCAACGAATCAGGCCTTCCAAGCTCTTCCAAGTACTTGAAATTCCTGAAGTTTAATCTCGGGCTTAAAATAGATAAATGAGTAAGAAGATTAAAGTAGGCGTATTTCCATTGAGAAATATTATCCTCTACCCTCACACTGTATTGCCCTTGATTATCAACGATGAGGGCTATCAACGAATGCTCAAAGACTCCATTGAGCAGAACTTCCCTATAGCTGTAGGGCTTGGGGATACTATTTTGTTGGGTGATCCAAGTAGGCCATCTCCATATTTAAGACCTAGAGAAACCCTGGGACTTGGGTTAGCAAATATTCTTGAAACCTATGAAGACGGATCTCAATACGTGATATTTCAAGGTATAGGCAAAATAAGACTTGAAGGAATTGTTCACCAGGAGCCTTACCTTCTTTGTCATGGTGAGGTTATTTATGACCAAGAGCCAAGTCAGGTTGCCTTGCTCAATAATCCTATCAAAAGACTTGAGTCCTTATTGTTTACTTGGCTAAGGCATAATGTTGATGACTATGATCATCTTAACTCTATGCTCACAACTATTAAGACTGCCAATCAGATAGTTGATTATATTTGTGCTTTTCTTGTACAAGATAATGATCTCAAACAAATACTTCTTGAAAGTCGCTCTTTAAGCGAAAGGATTGCTTTACTAGACGCACTACTACCTAAAAATTATCATAACCGCGAAAGCCCTTATGTTGGGGAGCTTATTAAAGCTTATGAGTTTGATAATCGGGCCACAGGTACAGATAACTAATTCTTTCAAAACTTCTCTGCCTTTGTTAGATTAATGCCTATATCAAAAGGCATTATCATGGATTATAAATTTTCTGACATTGAAAAAAAATGGCAACAGTACTGGGATGAGAAGAAAACCTTTAAAGCTGTAGTCGATACTACAAAACCTAAATACTATGTTCTCGATATGTTTCCTTACCCGTCAGGGTCTGGTCTCCATGTAGGACATCCAGAAGGTTATACTGCTACAGATATAATGGCCCGATATAAAAGAATGAAAGGCTTTAATGTTTTACATCCAATGGGCTGGGATTCATTTGGATTACCTGCAGAAAATTACGCCATTAAAACAGGTACTCATCCAGAAAAAATTACTCGTGAAAATATTAAAAATTTTACAAGACAACTAAAGGCCATTGGTTTTAGTTATGATTGGGACCGAGAAATAGCTACAAGTAATGTGGACTATTACAGGTGGACTCAGTGGATCTTCGTGCAACTTTATAATAAAGGCCTTGCTTATGAAGATGAAATTTCTGTGAACTGGTGCCCAGAACTTAAAACAGTATTGGCCAACGAAGAGGTTATTGACGGCAAGTCTGAAGTTGGTGGCCACCCAGTTGTTAGACGTCCTATGAAGCAATGGATGTTAAAAATCACAGAGTATGCTGAACGTTTATTATCAGATCTTGATTCACTAGATTGGCCTGAAAATATTAAAGAATTGCAAAGAAATTGGATCGGAAAAAGCGAAGGGGCTGAAGTTGAATTTAAAATTGATGGTCATAACCAATCTTTAAAAGTTTTTACAACTCGCCCAGATACACTTTTTGGTGCAACTTATATGGTTGTCGCTCCCGAGCATAATTTAGTTGAACAAATCACAACAAGTGAAAATAGAGAGAATGTTCAAAACTACCTAAAGTCCATTGCCACAAAATCAGACCTTGAAAGAACGGATCTTAATAAAGACAAGTCCGGTGTTTTTACTGGGGCCTATGGAATTAACCCTGTTAATAATCAAAAGATTCCAATTTGGGTTGCAGACTACGTTCTTATCACCTATGGAACAGGATCAATTATGGCAGTTCCAGCTCATGACCAAAGAGACTGGGAGTTTGCTAAAAAGTATGACCTTCCTATCGTTCAGGTTTTAGAAGGTGGTGATATCCAAGAAGCTGCCCACACAGGAGAAGGCTCTCATATCAATTCTGATTTTTTAGATGGTTTAAATAAAACTGATGCGATTTCTAAGATGACTCAATTTCTTGAAAGTAAAAATCTTGGAACAGGTAAAATAAATTATAAACTTCGTGATTGGCTTTTTTCTCGTCAACGTTATTGGGGTGAACCATTTCCAGTTTTGAAATTTGAAGATGGATCTGTGAGATGCCTTGATGCTGACGAGCTTCCAGTTACTCTTCCTGAAGTGGAAAAATACGAACCATCAGGAACAGGTGAGTCACCTCTTGCAACTATTGATTCTTGGCTAAATATTACTGACCCAAAGACTGGCAAGAAGGCCAAAAGAGAAACAAATACAATGCCTCAATGGGCCGGGTCGTGTTGGTATTATCTTCGCTTTATTGACCCAACAAACGAAAACGAGCCGTGGGATAAAGAGCTAGAAAAATACTGGATGCCAGTTGATCTTTATATTGGAGGAGTAGAACATGCCACCCTTCACCTTCTCTATGCTCGTTTTTGGCATAAAGTACTTTTTGATTTAGGTTTTGTTTCAACTAATGAGCCTTTTAAAAAGCTTGTAAACCAAGGGCTTATCCTCGGCGAAGACGGGGAGAAAATGAGCAAATCAAGAGGTAATGTTGTAAACCCTGATGATGTTATTCAAGAAATGGGTGCTGATACTTTAAGACTGTATGAGATGTTTATGGGCCCTCTTGAAAAAGTGAAGCCATGGCAAATAAAAGGTACTAAAGGCGTTTTCTCTTTTCTTGCTCGTGTGCAAAAAGTTTTTGGAAATCCTGAAAATATTAAATCTGGTGATGAAAATCCTGAAACTGTAAAACTTCTTCACAAAACAATTAAAAAAGTAGGAGATGATATTGAGCATCTTCGCTTTAATACAGGGATTTCCCAAATGATGATTTTTGCAAATCATTGTATGAAGATAAAAGCTGTAACAAAAGAAACTGCTGAACAATTTATACTTTTGCTTGCCCCTTACGCTCCTCACTTAGCTGAAGAGATTTGGCAAGGACTTGGACATACTGAGACTCTTGCTTATGAGCCATGGCCCAAGTTTAATGCTGATCTTGCTAAAGATGACCTAATTACTATGGCCGTACAAATTAATGGCAAGACAAGAGGAACCTTAGAAGTTGCAGCTGATATTGCAAAAGATGATTTTCTTTCTCAGGTTAAATCTGATGAAAAATTTGTTAAATACCTTCAGGGCAATATTGTTAAAGAAATTTTTGTTCCAGGAAAGATTTGTAATCTTATTGTGAAGTAGAATTTTTCTTTTTCAAATATTCTTGAAATTTATTGTGAAGTTCGCAAACTGATTCTTTTGGGACAATTTTTTCTCTTTTGGGATCGTTGTACCCCCACTCTACTGCTTTATAAAATTTCTTATAATCTTCGCTAGAAGATTTTTCGATCATGTAATCTAAAAGATGCTTAGCAATAACTGATTTATTAGTTGTTGTTATTTCATGATAAAGATACTTTTGCAGTTCATCTTGTTTTTCAGTTTTGATAAGTGTTTTAATTTGGACTTCAGAAAGATTAGTCTTATGTGGCCATTTGGTAAACTGACAGGCCCAAATACTGGAACTAAAAAATATTATTAACAAAATTTTCAAATAAACCCTCTTTAGGGTTATCGACAAATTGGCAAAAAAACTCAAATAAGGTTCTTGATAAGTAAAATCAGGTTTTAAAAAATCTGAAAGAAGATATTTAAAAAAGTAAGTCCTGCACCAGAAATAACAGGAATAGTGAGATTATCGTCAATAATAACTGAGCAAAGCTCCGAAAAACTTCCTATAACACCTGCCAAAAGAGAAAAGAAGAGAAGGCCTAACGTAGGCTCACTATAGTAAAGACCAAAAATTAAAGTGATAAGATAACAAACACAAAATCCTGCAACACTACCTTGCACACTTTTATTAGGAAGAATTTTATCCGTTCCATAACGAATTCCAAAATAAGAAGAAATTGGATCTGAAAATGCTAAAAATAAAAGTGAGAGCAGTGCAATTTGTTCATCATAGAGATAAAGACAAAGTCCAAAGCCAAGGGCATAAAATGGAAGACCACTTAATGAGTTCACTTCACTCTTTCTCATAAACGGTCCCAATAATTTTAAAAAGAAACTATTCATGGAAGGAAAGCGAAGTCTGATAAATTCCATAGTGAAGCTAAAGGCAGCAAAGGCCAAAATCATATAAGCAAAACGGTTGTCTTGCTGAAGGTAGTCGAACTCTTTATAAATAAGAATTCCCGATACCCCAAAACATATATGCCAAAGCTTTCTAACCAAGTGAATATCACTTCGCCTATGAAATGCTGAGGTAAATACCTGAAATTGTTTACTTTCTTCCATTTAAAACCTATTTAATCAACAATAGCCTTAAAAGCAAGATCAATAAAGCTTCCTTAGAAAAATGACAGATATGTTAACTTATTAAAATTGCAGGGAATTTCTATATTTTGCCCCTTTCAAAACGTGAAAATCTATCTATAATAATGTGTCGGCTCATGATGGGCAGATATCAAAAGTGGATGCCATGGCATTAAGCGAGCAATTGGAAGGCCTAAGACAAACCATGAAGGCCCATGAAAAGCAACAGATCTGGGCCATTGGTGGTGGAAAAGGTGGCGTTGGAAAAAGTCTTTTCGCTGCTAATATTTCTATCTGTCTTGCTCTTTTAGGAAATAAAGTAATTACCATTGATCTAGATTTAGGTGGAGCTAATCTTCACACATGTCTTGGTGTACCAATTCCCAAGATGACACTTTCAGACTATGTAACTAAAAATGTTGATAAGCTTGATGATCTTGTTACTCCGACTCCTATTAAAAATTTAAGCCTTATTAGTGGCGCCCAGGATGCAGTTGGAATTGCAAACTTAAAACATCTTCAAAAAACAAAGTTGATGACTAAGCTTGGGAGACTGGATGCTGATTATATCATTTTTGATTTAGGTGCCGGTACATCTTTTAATACACTCGACTTTTTTATAATGGCCAACAAAGGTATTCTGGTTGTTCTCCCTGAACCAACATCTATTGAAAATACATACCGCTTTATTAGATCTATGTACCATAGAAGAATTAGCCAAGTTGAAGAGCTCTTAGACATTAGGCCTCTTATTAATAAGGCCATGAATACAAAACTCGGTGAAACAATCTCACCATCAGAGATTATTCATAGAGCAATTGAAATTGATCACGACATGGGTATGAAGCTTAAACGAGAAGTTGAAAAACTTTGTCCAAAGCTTGTTATAAACCAAGTTCGAACTCAAGCAGATATAGATATAGGCTTTTCTATGAAGAGCATTTGCAAACGTTATTTCGGAGTTAATCTCGATTATATTGGATACCTTGATTATGATTCAGCAGTTTGGCAAAGTGTGAAAAGAAGAAAACCTCTTCTTCTAGAATTTCCTAATAGCAAATTGGTGAATAATTTTGATCGTATCGTTAACAGACTTTTAGGTGAATCATGAATCCAGAACATTATCAAAGCAAAGCTAAAACTAATAATTATTATGAAATTCTAGAGGTTTCTACAAATGCAACGGAAGAAGAAATTTATGAAGCATTTAGTAGGGCCAAGAATGCATACTCAGGCCAAAGCATTGCTCTTTACTCTTTGCTAACAGAAGACGAATGCAAAGCAATCTTGGAAATGGTTGAAGAAGCCTACTCAATACTAGGTGACCCTGCAAAAAGAGCAAGTTATGATGAAGCAAGAGGCTTTAATAAAAATAAAGAACGAGAGCAAGAACAAAGTCCAACATCCCCTCTAGCAAAAGCTGTAAGCCAGCATGCTGAAAGTATTAAAAATACTAGCTCAATGAATTATGATGATTATAAAATCTCACACAAAGAAGCAGAGGTCTCAAAAGTCTCCGCGAGAAATAGGTATGCCCTTGAATATAAAATTGATGAAGAAATGGAAAATGAAATTGAAACTTGCACCGAGTTCTCTGGTGAGTTTCTAAAAAGAATTCGAGAATACAAAGGTGTTAGTGTCGAAAGACTTGCTGACATGACAAAAATTTCTAAAACGTTTATCCGAAATATTGAAGCTGAAGAAAAAGGTAATCTCCCCGCTCATGTTTATGTCCGAGGGTTTATTTACCAATATGCAAAAACTCTAAAGCTTAACCCAGATCTTGTGGCTACAAGCTATATCAAACGTATAAAACAAGATGCATGAGACTATCCTCATTGAAGTAAGTTCAGAAGATTTTGAAAGTTTTATCAGACTGGATCAATTTTTAACTGCTAAAACTGACTTAAGCCGAAACCTTGTTAAGAACCTTTTCGAACAAGGAGAGATTACTTCAAAGAAGAAATTAAAACTTAATAAAATGCCACCAACTGGAACAAGTATTGAGATTCAAATTCCACCTGCTATTCCTAGTGAGGCCCTCGCTGAAGATATTGACCTTAATATTTTATTCGAAGATGAGTATCTTCTTTTTGTAGATAAACCAGCAGGCATGGTCACTCACCCTGCTCCTGGAAATTATACTGGTACATTGGTAAACGCAATTCTTCACCATTGCCCAGACCTTAAGGGTGTCGGTGGAGTTAAAAGACCAGGCATTGTTCACAGACTTGATAAAGGTACATCAGGTGTTATGGTAGTTGCTAAAGACCATAAAACTCATGAAGGTCTAATCAAACTTTTTTCTAGCCATACTATTAAAAGAAAATATGTGGCCCTTGGTATGAAAAAAGAAATTCCACGAAGCGGAACAATTAGAACCCTCATTAATCGAAACCCCAAAAATAGACTTAAAATGACCTCAAGAACCTCAGAGGGGAAAGAAGCTATAACTTATTACAAAGTACTATCAAGTGGCTGCGGACTCTATTTTATGGAACTCACTTTAGAAACAGGAAGAACTCATCAGATTCGCGTTCATTTGAGTGAGAAACTAGGTATTCCTGTGCTCAATGATTCTCTTTATGGAAATCCTAACCAAGAAGTCTTAAGACTTGCTGACGATCTTAAAAGCTTTATTCAAGATTATGAGCATCCATTTCTACACGCCAAAAGTCTAGGTTTTACTCATCCTATTACAAATAAAGAACTTTATTTTGAAAGTCCAATCCCTTCACCTTTTTCTCAAATTCTGGAAAAAATGAATGGCCAATGAAATTTTTGCAAGAGAGTTCTCACAAGGTAGCCTCGTTGTCTTTGATAATAAGCCTGACCTTGATTTTCATTTTGTAAAACAAGTCCATGGTAATCAAGTTTTATCTAGTTTTGATACAACAAGTGAAGCTGATGGCATGATTGGTGACTATAACACCAAGCTGGCCATTATTACTGCAGACTGCTTACCTATATTGTTTCTAGGTGAAAAAAACTACGCCTTTATTCATGCTGGTTGGAAGGGGCTTCAACAAAAGATAATTGGAAACTCTAATATAAAAAAAATTAAGCCTTTGCATATCTTTATTGGCCCAAGCATCCAGGCAAACTCCTTTGAGGTTCAAGAAGATTTTAAACTTCATTTTCCCCATGCAAAACTGATATTAAAAAAACAAAAACTCTTTTTTAATCTTCAAGAGGAAGCTCTTTTGCAAATAAGTCAAAACTATCCAAATACCCAAGTAGAAGTCTCCTCTATTGACACTTTTACTAGCGCACAGTTTCATAGTTACAGGCGAAACAAAACAGTTCTTAGAAATTGGAATGTCTTTCTTCCTGGCTTGAGCTGATTTTGTTATAATTTCTTTTTAACTTAACGGAGACCTCTATGGAACATAAATCCCTAACTCTTGATGGCTTTAATGGACGTCATCTTTTACTTCTTCTCTTGGCAGTTGCAGCCTCAGGGATATCTCTTTATTTAACAAATCATTATATGGACTTTCATTTTCCTAGTGGATTAGTTGGTGGCTCATTATGTGATATAAATTCAACGTTTAATTGTGATGCTTCTACCTCCTCTGCATTTAGCAATATATTAGGAATTCCCATTTCAGTATTTGGATTATTCTTTGGAGCTAATCTTATCCTAGCTACTATTTTTGCGAACCCTGACTGGGAAAGGATTAATCACGCACTTTCTTATCTAAATGTCATTGGATGCTTTATTCTTTTGGTTTATTCTTTTTTTGCATTAGGTTCTTTTTGTCCTTTTTGTATGGGCTATTGGGGCTGTTCTGCAATTATTGCTTATCTTTTTTATAAGTATGGAGTTCCCCTATCGATGCCAAGTCCTTCAAGCCTGGCAATAGTTGGCGCTCTTGCCGTTTTTATAATTGGTGCCTACGGTTGGAATATTAGCGAAAAAGAGAAAAAAGCTAAAAGAATGTCTTTCGCTCTCGCACAACAATTTAGAAATTTGCCTGCAGTAGTGACTCCTGATTCTCCTCATAAAATTCATATGAGCACTGAGAATTTTAAGGATGCGCCATTGAGGATTTCAAAATTTTCAGACTTTCAATGTCCTGCCTGTAAAGATTTTGCAGACAATATCCCTAAACTAATCGAGCGCTATAAAGGAAAAATTAATATCCAGTATCTTTTTTATCCATTAGACAGCAATTGTAATACAGGTATGAAAAGACAATTACACCCTCTTGCTTGTGAGGCTGCATATCTGGCCCATTGTTCAAAAGAGAAATTTGCAACAGTTCATGATGAAATTTTTCATCATCAGGCAGGGCTTACTCAAACTTGGATTGATAAAAAAGCTAATGAGCTTGGAGTATTAGAATGTAAAAACTCGGCTGATACGAAAAGTTTTGTGCAAGAACAAGTAGAGACTGGTAATAAAGTTGGTGTTCAGTCTACACCGACACTTGTTATTAATGGGAAAAGAATTGCAGGATCTCTTCCTCTAAGCCAGTTTTATCTTTTACTAGATGAGCTTTTAAAAATGCAAAACCAGTGAAAAAATTTATTGAAACCCATTGTCACCTAGACTATCTCAAGGATCTTCCTACAAATAAGATCCTTGAGAAGGCCAAAGCTGAAGGCATTGAAAAATTTATTACTATTGCTGTTGAGCCAGATAATTTAGAAATTGTTAAAAATCTTGCTGAAACTTATGAAGAAGTATTTTTCACACAGGGTATTCATCCACATGAGGCAAGGCTTATTACAGCTGAAGCCTTTCAAACTATTGAGCAAACTGCAAAAACTCACCCCAAATGTGTCGCAGTTGGTGAAATAGGACTTGATTATCATTATGATAACTCTCCTCGTGAAAAACAAAGAGAGGTCTTTAGAAAACATCTTGATTTGGCATCACGAATTGATAAGCCTGTAGTTATTCACTCAAGAGAGGCTGATGAAGATACAATAAACATTCTTAAAGAGTTTTCTGATCCTCTTAAAAAGAAAGGGGTCATTCACAGCTTTACTGCAGGAAAAAAACTTGCTGAGTTTGCACTTTCTGAAGGTTTCTACCTAGGCTTTAATGGAATTATTACTTTTAAAAAGGCCGAAAATGTTAGAGATATTGTGGCACTAACTCCAATTAATCAAATTCTTTTTGAAACAGACTCTCCATTTCTCACTCCTGTTCCTCATCGTGGAAAAGAAAATGCACCTTTTTATCTACCTTTTATTGCTAGTGAGATTGCAAAAATCTTGAATATAGATGAGCAAACTCTTAACCAACAAGTTTATCAAAACTCAGAAAATTTATTTTTTTAATTTTAAAGAAAGTGTAAGTGTGAAATTAGCTACGGGCTCATCACCAAGTTTTGTGGGGACAGTTGCATAGACATTAATTAATTCATTTTCTCGCTCTCCAGACTCAAGAGTCCTGGCCATAAGAGCTCGCACTTTTTCACCTTCAGTGCAAATGAAATGAGTAGGACCTTCTGCTCTTTTCAGGAAATCTGCTTTGAAATCTTTAAAAACAAGTGAGATATTTTTTTCAGATTCTCTAATAAGTTTCATGGCCATAAGCCCTGCAGCCATATCAGCTCCACAAGCAAGAGTTCCAAAATAAAGAGATCCAATATGATTTTTTGTTTTAAAATTAAGAGGTATCTGAATTTCACATCTATTTTGAGTAAGCTCAATTAGCTTTGGACCACAAAAACCAAGCAAAGGGATTTTAAAGCCAAAAAGTTTTATCATCCAACTTTCTTTAAAACTTTGAGGAAGTCTTTCTTCTAACTCAGATCTTAAACTAGCTATCATCTTCAACCTTAAAGTCCTTTAAAAGAGATCCTAGGTTTTGCTTCAACTCTTTTGGTTCTCGTTTTTTCTCTGGAGATTTTTTAGTTTTTCTTTCTTCTCTAACTAAAGGTTGTGTAAACTTTGGAAGTGGAGATTTGTAAACAATACGATCCAGATGCTTAATATAATTGCTCCAGTCTCCTGATGAATTATCTGTTCTTTTTATTGTTTCAAAAGCGTTCATTTTTGAATCCATCATATCGATTTGATGAACTAGCATAGCTTCTGAAGTTTGAGGTATTTTAGGAGAACCAAACTCATAACTTCCATGATGAGAAAGTAAGATATGCTTAAGGTGAAGTTTTGTATAGTAAGGAAAACCTTTAATACGGTAGCTGAACTTATCAACAAGCTCAGGACCTCTTACTAAGTGTCCAACAAGTTTTCCCTCTTCAGAGTACTCAACATCAACTCCATTATTAAGCTCATAAATTTTACAAAGATCGTGAAGTATACAGCCAGCAACAACATAATTTGTATTACAATTATATCTTTTAGAAAGAGTTAGACCCATTTCTGAGCAAGATAAAATATGTTCAAGAAGTCCAGAGCGGTAAGCATGATGAATCGTTTTCCCTGCAGGCCAGAGTTTTAGTCTACGGGCAATTTCATCGTCATCTAAAATATTTTCAAGCATGGATCTAATATAATAATCATCAAGCTCTGAGACTATGCCTAAAAGGTCTTTATACATACTCTCTGGGTCCTGCTGGGCCTTAAAAATAAAATCATCCTCATTAATTTCTTTTCGGTTAAGCTTTTCAATCTTCATGATAATAAATTGCTTTTTTCCCTGAAAAATATTGAGCTTTCCCTGAACTTGAACAAAACTGCCTTTTGAAATTGAGAGAGAATGCTTTTCAGCATCGCTCCAAACCCGTGACTCCAGATCCCCAGTTGAGTCTGAGAGAATCACGTTCATATACTGTCTCCCATCTTTAGCTTCCATAAGAGAGGAGAACTTTACATAAAAGATAGACTCAATTTCTTCTTTGAGTTTAAGGTCTCTGACAAAAACTGTTTTCTGCATTGGTTTTAGGCCCTTGAAAAAAATCAGTTTATGACTGAAGTCCCAGGTGGTCAAATAGATTTACTAGAAGCTCTTATTATGGCATAAATTGTTAAAATTATAAGCAATATCACACAGTGCAAAAGAGGATAGAACTATGGGTAAGATTCGTGTTGGTGTTAACGGAATGGGCAGAATAGGAAGAACCATTGTTAGAGAATGGATTTCTAGGAATCTAGCTGACTTTGAAATTGTTGCTGTTAACAATCCAGGCATTACTTCTCAATACGTTCACTTAACTAAATATGATTCTGTTCATGGTGTTCACCCATCCCATATACGCTTAGAGGGAAATACTTTAAAGATTGATAATAAGAATATTCATTTTTTTAGTGAAATGGACCCAAGCAAGATTGCTTGGTCTGATCATAATGTTGATATTGTCATAGATGGAACAGGTGTTTTTAAAGATAAAAAGCAACTATCAAAGCATATTCAAGGAAGCGTAAAAAAAGTAATTATGTGTGCCCCTGGAAAAGACCTTGATGGTACTTTTGTTATGGGTATAAATCATAAAGACTATAGTCCCTCTGACCATGATGTCATCTCAAATGCGAGTTGTACGACAAACTGTCTAGCTCCTGTTGCAAAAGTTCTCAATGATGTTTTTGGTATTGAAAATGGATTTATGACTACAATTCATGCCTATACTTTAGATCAAATGACTCTTGATAGTTCTCACCCCGATCTTAGAAGGGCCAGAGCTGCTGCGATCAATATGATCCCAACAACAACTGGTGCAGCCAAGGCAACTGGACTTGTTATTCCTGAGCTACTAGGAAAACTTGATGGTTATGCTGTTCGTGTTCCAACTGCCGATGTCTCCATGGTTGATCTTACTGTTAACCTTAAAAAAACTGCATCGATTGAAGAAATTAATAATGCTTTCAGAGAAGCCTCTGATAGTTCATTGAAAGATATACTTGGTTATTGTGACCTACCTCTTGTTTCTCAGGACTTTAGAGGAAGAAGAGAATCTTCTATCGTTGATAGCCAAATGACTCAAGTGATTGGCAATACTGCTAAGATTGTTTCTTGGTACGATAATGAAGTTGGTTTTTCAAACCGAGTTATTGATCTCGCTCAATATCTAGGGAGTAAATTTTAATGGCCCTTAAGACAATCAACTCAGCTGACTTTAAATCTAAAAAAGTTATTGCTCGATTTGATTTTAATGTACCTCTTAAGGACGGACAGATTGCTGACCCCACAAGAATTGAGAGGGCCCTACCAACGATCAATGCTATTTTAGAAGGTGGTTGCTCCAAATTAATTCTTATGAGTCACCTTGGCAGACCTAAGGGAGAATTTGCAAAAGAGCTAAGCCTTGAGCCCGTTGCAACATATCTCGCTTCTAAACTTGGTGAAGAAGTTATTTTATCTGGGTCCTGCACAGACTCTTCTCTTGTACAACTTCTAAGGCTTAATACAACTAAAATTGTACTCCTAGAAAATTTACGCTTTCATCCTGAAGAAAAAAATAACGACTCAAAGTTTGCTAAAACTTTAGCAAGCTATGCAGACATATATGTGAATGATGCTTTTGGTACTGCTCATAGAGAGCATGCTTCCACCCATAAAATAAATGCTTTCTTTCCAAAGACTAATTATGCAGGCCTTCTCCTTATGAAAGAAGTTGAAAGTTTGTCACGGATTATAAAAAATCCGCAGCAACCATTTATGGCCATTATTGGTGGAGCAAAAGTAAGTGATAAGATTAAAACCCTTGAAGCCCTTCTTCCAAAAGTTGCTAAGCTTTTTATTGGTGGAGCCATGGCCTACCCATTTTTAAAGGCTCAAGGTATTAATACTGGAAAAAGTCTTTGCAGTGACACTGATGTTGAACTTGCTCAAAAAATTTTAAAGCAAGATAAAGGGAATAAAATTATTCTCCCACTTGATCATCTTGCAAGTACCTCTATCGAGGGTGCACCCCAAACTATTAACTCTCAAGAGATACCAGGTAATCTTATGGCCCTTGATATCGGGCCAAGAACTCTAGAACTTTTTCAAAAAGAACTGAGTACGGCAAAGACAGTTTTTTGGAACGGTCCCATGGGTCTTTTTGAAAATAAAGAATTTGCCCAAGGCACTTTTTCCGTGGCCAAAATTCTAAGTGAATCAAATGCTTTTTCAGTGGTAGGTGGTGGAGATAGTGTTAGTGCTGTTAATAAGTCAGGGTTAGCTAGTAAAATATCTCATGTCTCAACAGGAGGCGGTGCAACCCTTGAATATATCGAAAAGGGAGACCTTCCAGGAATACGCGCATTAAGTTTTGGAGTAGAACTATGAGAGACACCTATATTGTTGGTAATTGGAAAATGAATCAGAGCCTCAGCTCTATTAACGAGTTTTTTACTGAAATCCAAACTCTTAAGCTTTCTACCAATGTTCATGGATGGATCGCACCACAGGCAATGCATCTTTCTACTTGTATCAATCTAGGCGCAAAACTAGGGATTAAGATAGGTTCTCAAACTTGTTCTGAGTTTGATGACGGAGCCTACACAGGTGAGCTTAGTTGTTCATCTTTAAAGGATCTTGGAGTTCACTTCACACTTGTTGGGCACTCGGAAAGAAGAACAATTTTCGATGAATCCCATAAAGTCCTTAATGAAAAAACTAAAAAGGCCTTAACAAACGATCTTATATGTATTTTTTGTGTTGGGGAGACACTTGAACAAAGGGAAGCTGACCAAACGTTTAAAGTAGTTGAAGAGCAAATAATTCAAGGCCTTAAGGATTGTACTCAGGACAATATCCTTATAGCCTATGAGCCTGTTTGGGCCATTGGTACTGGAAAGACAGCAACGCCAGAACAGGCCAATGAGGTCCATGGGTTTATTAGAAACCTAGTTCAGGAAAAGCTCGGATGGGATGGAGAGAAACAAATTATTCTCTACGGTGGCTCTGTGAAACCAGCTAATATTGCTGAATTATTGAGCTGTGAGCATATAGACGGCGGGCTTGTAGGTGGTGCCAGTCTTAAATCATCTGATTTCAAGCAATTAACTGAAGCCTCACAGTCCTAAATATTGCCAGTTGGCGGTTGGCGCGTTATAAAACTAGCCTAAGTTTTAAAGGATTTTCACATGATTAATGCACTCACAATTGTTCACGTTATTGTATCTGTTCTTTTGATTATTGTTATCTTGTTACAATTTGGTCGTGGTGCTGAAGCTGGTTTTTTTAGTGATACATCTGCACAGGGAGTTTTCTCAGGTCCAGGGCCAGCAAATCTTCTTACAAAAATAACAACTTTTCTTGCAATCCTTTTTTTAGGACTTGCGATTGTTCTAGCAAATCTTCGAGGTCATAATAGAGACAAGTCTATCTTCGATGAAAATATGACGAATGCTGCCTCTTCACCATTGAATGCTCAGCCTGATACAATCAGTCCTGTTAAAAAAGAGCAAAGCAATGAAACAACAACTCCTAAGAAATAAATGAGTGTTTTAAACACGCTTGTAAAAAAAGAATTCGCTCATTTAGATACATTCTATTTTAATAGCGCTTATTTTGGTCCCAGCCCTTATAGAGCAAAACAAAAAGTAGCTAATGCTCTTTTTAAAGAATTAGATCCTTCATTTTATTCTTATAATATGTGGTACGGCATTACAGATCGAATGCGCCAAAAAATTGCTAATTTATTAAATACCAGCGATGACAATATTACTTTCTCTGCCTCTGTCTCAGATTTAAATAATATTATTGCAAACGGTTACCCTTTTAAAAAAGGGGATGTGGTTTGTACTGTGGCCCAAGAGTACCCATCAAATGTCATTCCTTATATGTTGGCCGAAAAAAGAGAAGGCATTGAATTTAAAATGCTTACAAAAGAAGATTATACAGATGAAGCATTAAAGAAAGCGCTTCCTAAAAATACTAAGATCTTTATCATTAGTCATGTTGCTTATAATACTGGTAGAAGAATAGATTTAATTTCACTTGGTCGTTTTTTACGTTCCAGAGGAATCCTTTTTGTTGTTGATGTAACTCAAAGTCTTGGTGGAATTGAGCTTTTACCTGAAGAAGTTGAGGCATGTGATGTTATTACATGTGCAGGATATAAATGGATGCTTGGACCCTATGGTATGAGCTATGGGTATTTTTCAAAAGAAGCTCAAGAGCTTATTCAGCATACTAATGGAAATTGGATAACAAGCCCAAACTCTAAAGATGTTTCAAACCTACTAGACTATACTATTGAAACTATTCCTGGTGCTCGTAAGTATGACAGAGGACAAACTCCTAATATGCTTGCCATGGCCTGTCTGGAATCAGGTCTTGAAGTCATAACAGAGATTGGTCTTGATAATATAGAAAAGCATAATAAAAAAATTCGTGATCATTTTTTAGCTAATTATCCTAAAGATAAGTTTGAACTTGTGACGCCAGGGGATCTGCTTGGCAATATTATCTGTGTAAAGGGTAAAGGAATAGATACTAATGAGCTTGAGATTAATCTTAAGCATAATAATATTGATGTTTCTAATAGAGAAGGAAACCTAAGACTTTCTTTTCATCTTTTTAATACGACTGAGCAAGTAGATACTCTTTTAAGAACACTAGATAGTTAACCTGTTTTTTTCTTTTGATGATCACCAATGGTGATTTTCTCATTTCCACCTCCAGACTGATCATATGCAGGTTTCTTCTTTTTATGATCCATAAACGTTACTCGAGTTGATGGCTTTTCTTCGGGAGCTTGAGCGATATCTACTAAAGGCAATTCATCAAAAGGTCTTTCTGGATCAAAAGTTGCCGCCATCTCTTTAGTAACTTTATTAGTTTGAACGAATTTTTTAACAACTCGTTGGAAAATTTTAAATATAAAAGGGTCTACTTTTTTTCCGACAGTTCGACTCATTACATTTACTGCTTCTTGAATAGAAAGAACAGCTGCGTATGACCTCTTTGTTGTTACTGCATCAAAAAAATCAGCGACACAACAAATTCTTGCAAGCAAATGTATTTTATCCCCAGCAATTTTTTTAGGGTATCCAGTACCATCCCAGTTCTCATGATGCTCTAGAACAACACGCTCTATAACGGAGAATTCAATTCCTGGACATTGATCTCGTACTTCTTCTAATAGAAGAACTCCTTGCTCTGGATGTTTTTTTATTTCTCCAAATTCTTCTTCAGTAAGAGCACCAGTTTTGTTAATAATGCTTGTTGAAACTTTTACTTTTCCAATATCATGTAAAAGTCCACCTAGTCCTGCTTGAACTAATTCATATCGAGAAGCTCTAGGCTTTAATGCTTTAAAAATTGCAATACAATACATAGCCACATTAATAGAGTGGTCATAAGTATAAAAGTCATGAAAGCTTAAACTTCCAATAAGTTTTTGAAGTTCAGTAATATCATAATCCTGAATCACATCCACCATGCACTCAACACTGTCACGACAACCGTTTAGAGTTTCTGCTAAAATTTCTGTATTAAACTCTTTGCCTTGTTCAAATAATTTATCTAAGTAATGAATAGCGGAGTCTTTGATCACATCCACGCGCTCAACATCGGCCATGGTAAAATTACTCATAAGAGATTTTAGGTAACTAGATCGATGAAACTCAGGAATATATAATGTGTAATACTTGGCCTTAAGACCTTTAAGATAATCTTTTTCTAGAGACTGTCCTTTTGGATAAATTTTAACAAACCGATCTCTACCTTCTCTTGTGGATGAGTTTACATAGAGGTCATACGGCAGACCTATTCCCACTAAAATGAGATGATCCGGCACTGAAAAGAACTGGGACGAATCCGTTTTCACTAGCTTAATTTCCTTCGATCGATTTCGAGGTCTAAGAGGACCTCTTAGGGACTGTTCGGTGTGTAGCTGCAACATCATTAACTCCTCATCAACATTTACTATTATGACAGACTTAAAAACTGTCTAAAAATATCAGTAACTTAGAAGCCTTAAAGATCTAAATAAGCTTGATTTTGTCAAAAATTAGACTCAAATTTCCTTGAATTTTCCAGGTGTAGTTTTTATAGACTCCATTGAGTGCCATCTGTCTAAAGGTAAAATGGATAAAATTGAACTAGGAATAGCTATGAAATTTGCTCTGTTTTTTCTTTTCAGTATCTCTTTATCTTATGGATCTTTTGATATTCATAATCTTTCAATTCATCAACTTTCACTTATGGTTGACTCTATTGAGATAACTGAGGACATCAATATTGCTGCAAATAATATTTCTTTGGGTCTAGGTCTTCCTGAAAATCAAAGGTCTGAACAAAAAGGAAATTTTGGAAAGCTAATTTTAAATATAAATCCCGGCTATCCACATATTATACCTAAGGGCACAAGGTTTAAGATAAACTCAATCGCTCAAGAAAAAGGTATTGGTATTATTATATTAAACAATGCCCCTAGAATTATTAGCTCTATTATTTGTCTGGATCTTGAAAATATAAGACTTAAATTTGATGGTAAGGATCTTTTAGACTGTGAAGAGAACTCTAATTTTAAAATTATTTTTAATGACGATGCAGCTATTCGAGCTGGAGAGCCCGCAGTTTTAAAGTAGATATTTAAAATCTATCGCATTGGTATAAGAGCTAGGTTTAAATTTTTTTAATTTCATTTTTCATATTAAAAAGGCCCTTTTTCAAGAGCCTTTTTTTATCTTTATTTAGTCATCGACTAAAATGGAATATCATCAGCAGTGAAGTTAGCATCACTAGAAACATTATAGCTTTGATCAAGCATGCCAGGGTTTGCTTGAGCAGGAGCTTGTTGAGATCTTCCGGCACCAGCATCAGCAGCACCACCAATAAACTGAACAGTTTGTGCATTAATTTCAGTTGTGTATCTTTTTTGACCGTTTTTATCTTCCCAAGAACGAGTTGTAAGTTTTCCTTCAACGTATGCTTGGCGACCTTTTGTTAGGTATTGATTACAAAGTTCAGCAAGCTTTCCCCAAACAACAATTCTATGCCATTCAGTACGCTCTTGCTTTTGACCACTCTTATCAGTCCAAGTTTCATTTGTAGCTAATGAAAAACTACAAACTGCTGAACCACCTGCAGTGTACTTAAGTTCTGGCTCTTGCCCCAATCTTCCTAGAACAATCACTTTGTTCACGCTCATAAAATCTCCTTTCATTACTAAGTCATACAACGGTAAAAACGACCGAGTACTTTCGTCTCTTATTTATGCCGCTACATTATCAATAGCAAAAAGAAAAAGGAATTGGGATTTTTAAGTGTAAGGATTTATATCTGTTTCATAATGCTGAGACGGAACTTGAAAAGGATCCGGGGTAGAAACTGGTTTCTGCTCATCTGCGTTATTAGTTTCATCTTGTTTAGCTTCCCAAAAAGCAGCCACTTTTTTTCTTGCGACACGGACATCTCGTTTATACCAGGTAGCGTCAAAGCCACAATGGGGACATGGGATCTCTTTTCGAAAAAGCATTTTATGAATGCCTTCATAGAGGGCCCAAATAATAAACCATGTATAAACTACTTTAAACTCCATTAGTCCCCAGAGAACTAAAGAGCTCACAATACAAAGCATAAAAATATGAAGGTAATTAAGCGCACTTAGTTTTGATTTGTATTTTAAACCTCTTTCACTGCTACAAAGAGGGCAAAGAAAATTCGTCACTGGATTTTTTATTTTATAAACACGTTTAAATAATGAATCTTGGTTCATAGACATCCTCACATTCATTTTAGCCTGAAAAAGAGATCTGAATCTAGAGAGCAAGATGATCTATATTAAGAAGAGCAATTCTCTACGGTACTGACCATTTGGAGGTTAGATGAGCAGATATAAGAGCAACATCCCCTGCACTTAAAACACCATCGTAAACAAGAAGTTCTGCCACACTTCCACCAAATGGGTTTGTAGGTCCTCCACCATTATTCCAACTACCTAAATAATAGGCCCATGTTGTCCCAGGAGTCCCAGCTGCCCCAATACCGTCTACAGACCCATTTATATATTGAGTCCCTGTAGAGAAATCACTTGAAGCCGCATGAAGATAATTTGTCGATGCAGATGCTGCAGAAGTAGCTATAACTGAGCTCGCACCGCTAAGAGTTGTAAAAAAATTTGAAGCAATGTCTTTATAAATAACAAAACGACTCGTACCACTATCTCCACCGCCCCATACAGCTTGGGCACCCGCCAGAGTATCGTATCTATTGACGATAAAGACTGTAAGGCCACTTACACCGGAAAAGTAATTTCCATTAATTGATCCATTTGAAAGCTTATCGTTCACTCCATCAAATGTGACACCATGAAGACCTGTTCCAAAGGAGTTTTCTCCGTAAGTAGGAGCATTAGTTGCTTCTGTGTAATCGTATCCATTTCCACTTTTGTCTTTCCAGCAACCAACACTTTGAGCGTCAGCTGTCACAGGAGTTGTGGTGCAATCATTTGTTATATAAAGACTAGAAAGATCACTTGCATCTAACCAAACAGCAGGAGTTCCATAGTCGTATGGATTAAAATTTCCATCTCCACCAGTATCAAGATCTCCCCCTACGCAATCAATAATTTGACTTGAAGAAATTGAACCCACTGATACAACAGCATTAAGATCGAACTCTCCGGGAGCTAGATCGAAGATGCCTTCAAAAACAACTTGAGGTCTTCTAAAGTTTTCTTGATTGATTTCTTTAATATTTGAACAAGCAATATTTGAACCATCATCATCTTTAAATCCAAGAAGACGAATTGTTCTTTGAGCGCCGGATTTTACCAGCATTTCAAGATCATAAACCCCAGGTGATGCAACAGGAATAGTTCCACCTGAAACATTAAAGCCAAAACCACTGCCAGTATTTACAGTACAAAACCCGTTTGGATCTTCGGGGTAATCAACTAGAATTCCAATGCAGTCAATATCACCAAGACCAGAATAAGCTGCACCGATGGCCCAGCCTGCACGATTCTCTGAGAGTTTTGAGTTATCAATTCTAAACTTAAGACGAGTGGTTTCTTCTTGAGAGCGCTCAGAGCATGTGACAAAAAGTAATGTGAATAGAAGAAGAAATAATTTTTTCATCATATTCATTTATTCATAAATAAAACGAAAATTCTAGTTGAGAGTGCCGCGCAGGCCCCTCGGCCTGCACGGTAGACACTCGACGTGAGTGAAGAAATCTGAAGTGACGCTAATTAAGGTCGGAGGGTCGAAGCACTAACGTTCCGCTTTAAATCTCCGTTCGACCCGACGGAGCTCCAGACCCCCTCTATACTTCAATATCGATACCAATTCTGGACTAACTGTCAGTTCTATATTTCAATGAGTTGTAGAGAACTAGACAACACTACAGGGTCAAAACTTTGTTATAAGGTTCGAATGGACACCACGCAAAAGACAAAATTAACCAAGCAGAACGGTCAAATATCTGTATTCTTAGCTGTAATCGTGGTTTTGGCCATCGCGCTTATGGCCTTTATTATCAATATTGGTATTTTTGTTAAGAGTAAAATCAATTTGCAAAACGCAGTGGACGCAGCAGCGTACTCAGGAGCGGCAGTTCAGGCACGCCAATTAACAGAGATTGGTTATATGAACTGGGAGATGAGAAATATTTATAAAGAGTGGATGTATAAATATTATGTTCTTGGTCATCTTGGTTTAACGGACACAAAAAGATCTAATATTCTTGATGGAGGAATGGATTTTAGACTTCCTCCTACTGTAACAAATGCAGGCTCAGTGCTTGCCGGTAGAGAAAATTATAACAGACAAGACCCTTTCAATATTCCATCAGTTTGTATCACTTATGCGAACTCATTTAATATTTGTGACACTTATGTTTTGCCTGGGCTTCCTCGTTTTGAATCACTTGGACTTCCAGGAATTGATGAAACACATAATGCCTTTGTTAAAAACTTAGTGGAACAAAAATCAAAAGACTGTTCATCTAGATCTAAAGTTAACTTCACCGTGGCCAGACAATGGAGTTATGGAATCTTTGATCCCAATGTAAGTGCAGCTTTACCTGCCAATGCTCCAAGAATAGCCCTTGATAAAATGGGAGCTTTTCCAAAGGCCCTAGAAGCTGCTATCCGGGTTCGTAATATGGAGAGAATTGTAAATGAGCCACCCAAGAACTCAATTGCAAGATCTGCACAGGCTCCTATTTGTAATGAACTAGGAGGTTGTCGCCCCTTAACTGAACTTGAATCTCTTTCAGCTACCTACGATGCTCCCATTCATGAAAGAACCATTAAGGCTTTTTGGGCCGGCTACAGGAATCTTGCTAAAAGCCCTGATGGTGAGCCAAATAATATGAAAGATAATTTTGTGCTCACTGAAATCTCACCAACTCCACTAGTGGGAAATGATTTTGATTCAGAACTTTCATTTTATCTGATGAAGCAAACAACTGTTAATGGTTATAATTCAAGTGAAAAACATTATCTTGATTTAAAACCTTATCTTTTAAATCTCTCTATTTTTTATACTTTATTTGCTTCAGATGAGGGCCAAGGGGGCGCCAATACTCCTACCACACAGGCAGAATGTGGAGCCACCAAAGTTGCCATTCCTGTTCCTGGTTACCCTTTGGGTTTTGTTAAAAATCCTAATCTTGTTACTTATTATGCGGTTAAAGGTGAAACTTATTTCACAGGTTTATTGAATCCTTTTCTTGGACCTATTCGTATGGTTGCTTATGGTGCAGCTAAGCCATTTGGTGGAAAAATTGGTCCACAAATTTTTAATACAGGCGGAACTGATATTAAGCCTCGTGAAAAATATAGTTTCTCTTATCTTTCCGGACTTAATATTCCATCTCCTAATTACAAACTAGGCTTTCCATTACCATTTGATCAAATTTTTTGGGTAGATTCAGGGACAGATAGTGTTATTGGTGGAACCCCGAGTGCATCTAGCGCTTCAACAAAGTTTGCAATTCCAAATCTTCCTTATGATTTTACCACAAGTGGTGCCTCTGGGTTTGCCACAGGCTCTGAGTCCATGGAAAGCATTAATCAAAACACAATAGTAGGTGCTGGTGGCGCCCAAAATATAGGTGGTCTTTATAGCCGTTCACAATTTTTTAAATTTAAAGGTAGTGATATTTTAAATACTAATCTGATAGGAGATGCAGATATTGATAAGGCCATTTATCGAATGTATGCACCTACTGGCTATGAAGCTGGAAATTATTTAATCCCCACACTTGAAAAACATAATAAAGCTCAACAAGTAAGCTCCGTGGGTTTTATTCCATCTCTTGATAATGATAGTGCGGTTTTAAGAGAATCAGATCCATTAAAATACAATATTTACGCCCCTATCTTTGGAGATGGGTTGTTATATTCTGGACCTGGTGATCTCAAGGACTTACTAGAGCGCTATATTAATCAAAATAAAGGGGCCATCGATCTCTATTTAAACTCTCTTAAAGAAGTAGCACAAGGCATGATAGATCTTGATAATGCTGGAGGTGGGGGAAAATATGTAAGAGCTGCTGCAACTATTCATGAAGGAAATAATCTTACATGTAGTAGTATTGCAGGAAATTTTAGTCAGTTCTTTTTTGGTAATATTAATGCAGGATCAGATTGCCCTGAATATCTAGTATCTACAATAATAGATTATTGGCAGCAAAGAATTGGCGAGGCCGACGGGGTTTTTAAAAACTACTACAATTCTCCTTATATTGCTCCACAGGATGTAAGTGATAGTGGGGCTCCTGAAAATGATAATCAACTAGGGATAAAAAAGTATATGACTGGCTATTTACCCGGGACCAAACATGGAGCAAATCCAGATACCGGAAGCGGGCTTAACCCTTTTAGTGCAACTGGCGACACAGCAAGCCATAGAAGAAATTTTTATTCAGTGAAGCTTATCCCATTGCAATCCTTAAGAGGAGCAGGGGCAACATCTTATCAAAACGATGGGTTTAGCCTTTATGCAGAGAGTATGAGGTCCAATTCTTACAATGGTCCTCCTGATATTCTTACTAAAAGTTTCCAAAATCCGGTTAATGACCCCCAGGAGTTAGAGGAAGTTTTTCAATAAGCCCTTGATAAAAGGGAGCGCTCATCTTATATCTTTAATTAGCTATATATTTAAAAGTGAGGATCCATGGCCCGCAAAAAGACGACAAAGAAAAAAACGACTAAAAAGAAAGTAGCCAAGAAAAAAGCAACTAAGAAGAAAGTTGCGAAGAAGAAAGCAACTAACAACAAATGAGCGAAGACGAAAGGGACTAAGAACAAGTAGGCCGTCAA
>CAYGJN010000002.1:0-50686 GCA_964350135.1 uncultured Bacteriovoracaceae bacterium
TGCCAATATAGGAGTTGAAATAGATCAGAACATTGTGAATTCACCATTATATATGGCCTACAAACAGGTTTCTCATTCGATTCCCATGAGAACGGCCATTATTCGATCAGTACTCAAAGGAGCACAAAGTGGATCTGTTTAAACAAAAAGCTTTTCTACACTTTAAGGATAAAACTTTTAGCGGAGTACTTGTCTGTTCGGAGAAGATTACAAATCTCGAATTATGGGGAGAATCAGTTTTTACAACTTCTCAGACTGGCTATCAGGAGTCTATTACTGACCCGTCTTTTTTAGGACAACATCTTTGTTTTAGCTATCCACATATTGGCAATTATCCGTTTAATCCAAGAGATAACCAAAGTGACAAGCCACATGTCTCAAGTGTGATTTGTCATAAAATTCACTATAATGACTTTTTTAGACGTTATAAAATACCTGTGTTAAGTGAGGTCGATACAAGAGAGCTCATAAAGTACATAACTACAATTTGCGATAATCAAATTAGTGTTCTTAGTCTTTCAAGTGAAAGACCAGCTGCATCTGTATTTAGTGAAGATAAACTGCATTGTGAGGATTTAGATAAAGTTACTAATCCCAATACACAGACAATTATAGAGGGTGAAAATCCCATCTGCTTTATGGATTATGGCTCAAAACAGGCCATCATCAATCAGTTTAAAGATTTAGGATATCCTCTAAGGATTTTTAACCATACGGCCAGTGCCAAAGAGGTTCTTGAACTTGATCCAAGACTGATCTTTCTTTCTAATGGACCTGGAGATCCTAAAAAATATTTATATCAAATCGAGCAGATTAGAAATTTTATATCTAACAAAATACCTATTAGGGCTATTTGTCTTGGACATCAACTTTTAGCAGAAGCTTTAGGTGCAAAAACTTACAAACTTCCTTTTGGCCATAGAGGAGGAAATCATCCTGTTTTTGATTTAACAACTGGCAAGGTTGTAATTACAAGTCAAAACCATGGTTATGCGGTTGATGAAAAATCATTTGAATCTGTGCTTGATGATAATATTAGCGAGCGAGAACTTTTCATTTCTCATAAATCATTATTTGATCAATCAATAGAAGGAATCTCATCTAAAGATAATTTTCTTAAATCAGTACAATTTCATCCAGAAGCAAAGCCCGGCCCATTAGACACCTTAAGTTTTTTTACTGATATAGATAAATACCTTAAAGGTGAGTTTCAAGATAATAACTCCAAGCAAGTTGCAACTCCTCCAGATGTAATAAGAAAAAGATTTAAAAAAGATATTCCTTATAAACGTGTTTTAATTATCGGCAGTGGTCCAATTAAAATTGGTCAAGCCTCTGAGTTTGATTATTCGGGTACTCAGGCCATAAAGGCGCTTAAAGAAGAAGGTATACAAGTTGTACTTTTAAATTCAAACCCTGCAACGATCATGACTGATGAAAATTTGGCAGACGCCACTTATATTGAGCCAATTTCTCTAGACTCTTTAAAAAAGATTATTTTAAAAGAAAATATTGACGCCATTATTACTACCATGGGTGGGCAAACTGCTCTTAACCTATCTCTGCAACTTCATGATAGTGGTTTTTTAGATGATAAAAATATTACTATCCTTGGTGCCAAAAAAGAGACTGTTGAGAAAACAGAAGATCGAGATCTTTTTGCCGCTGAACTAGATATTCTTGGTTATACAACTTGTTCAAGAGTTAAAGTGCACTCAGTTGATGAAGCCATTAAATCTGCACAGACTGAAATCGGTTTTCCACTTATTATTAGAAGAGACTTTGCTCTTGGGGGCAAAGGATCAACGACTATTTATAGTGAAGAAGAACTTAAATCATTTCTAGGCCATCGCTCTGAATACCCGGTAAGCCTTGAAAGGTCACTTCTAGGTTTTAAAGAAGTAGAATTAGAGGTAATGGTCGATCAAGAGCAAAATGGTGTTATCATCTGCTCAATCGAAAATATAGATCCATGTGGCGTTCATACAGGAGATAGTATTACAGTGGCTCCTGCTCAAACCATCAGTGATCATTGTATGCAACAGCTAAGAACAATGACCATCAAAATTGCTATCCATATGGGAGTAGTTACAGGTGGAGCAAATGTTCAATTTGCTATTAACCCAAAAGATGAAAATGATATTGTTGTCATAGAAATGAATCCAAGAGTATCAAGATCTTCAGCTCTTGCCAGCAAGGCCACAGGCTACCCTATAGCCAAGATCTCTACCAAGCTAGCTCTTGGCTATACCTTATCTGAAATTTTAAACGATATAACAAAAAATAGCCCTGTTTCTTTCGAACCAACTCAAGACTATGTTGCTGTTAAAATTCCGCTTTTTCCTTTTCACAAATTTCCAAGAACTAAAAGAATTCTTGGAACTCAAATGAGATCAGTGGGTGAAGTTTTGGCCATAGGATCAAACTTTAATGAAGCATTTTTTAAGGCCCTACGCTCTTTAGAAATGGGGCTTGAAGTACCAAGACTATCTCTTTTAAAAGACCCAGATTATATTCCAACTCTTAAAGGCATTGAAGAAAGACTCTCTCAGTTTAGAGAACTATCATTATTAACTTGCCTTGAAGGAATAAGAAGAGGTTATTCAGTTGATTATATTAATGGCCTTTCCAGCATTGATAAATGGTTTATTGAGCGAATGATGGATTTTTTCAACTTGGAATCAGGACTAATCGAACAAGAAAGCAGCCTTGATAATACAGAAACTTTATTAGAGTTAAAAAGAAATGGCTTTTCTGATAAGTACTTGGCCCTTCTTACTAATAAGAATGAAGACCAGATACTAAAGCTAAGGCTCGAAAATAAAATTATCCCAAGTTATAGAGCAGTTGATACTTGCAGTGGTGAGTTTATTGCTTACACACCTTATTTTTATTCAACCTACCAAAGTTATAATGAGGCTAAACCATTAGGAAATGCTCTTGTTATTACAGGTTCCGGACCTAATAGAATAGGACAGGGAATTGAGTTTGATTACTCTTGTGTTAAGGCCTGTGAAGCAACAAGAGAATGTGGCAAAAATGCTATTATGATTAATTCTAACCCTGAAACTGTATCTACTGATTATGATAGCTCGGATCGACTCTATCTATCACCTCTTTATGAAGAAGATGTCTTTGATATTCTCTGTCATGAAAATCCTGATGGTATTATATGGTCTTTTGCAGGACAAACAGGAATTAGATTAAGAGAGAGAATTGACCTTGGTTTTCGCTCAAGGCTTAGAACTTTTAATTTTTTAGGTAGTCCATCTGAAACACTTGATCTTTGTGAGGATAGAAAGGCCTTTAGTGAAGTTATACAATCTCTAGATTTAAGCCTTACAAGATCACAAGAAATTCGCACCTATAGAGAGCTTTTAGAAGTATTAGAAGAAATTGGCTTTCCGGTAATAATGCGTCCAAGCTATGTTATTGGTGGTGAGTCCATGTTTATTATTAAAAATTTAATGGATATTGATAATTTGCCAGACTATGCCATCCAACACCTCAACGGTGGTAAGACAACATTTCTAGTGGAAAATTATATTGAAAACGCATTTGAATATGATGTTGATCTGGTAAGAGATGAATTTGGAAATCACATTGTTTGTATTTGCGAACATATTGAACATGCTGGAGTCCATTCAGGTGACTCAGGCATGATTACCCCACCTATTCAAATCACAAAAGAAACTCAATCAAGGCTAATTAAAATTGCTAAACAACTCTCTACAAAACTTAAAATAGTCGGCCCTATAAATATTCAATTTGCTATTAAAGGTGAAGATATTTATTGTATCGAAGCTAACCCAAGAGGCTCTCGTACCATTCCTTTTTTATCCAAGGCCTATCACAGATCACTTTCCACTTACGCTGTTAAAGCAATGCTGGGTCAAAAAATAGAACCTATAGAAAATATTGATCTGAATTATTATTGTGTAAAACAATCGACTTTTCCTTTTGATCGTTTTTTAGATGATCATAATATTCTAGGTCCTATTATGAAGTCTACTGGTGAGACTATGGGTATTGATTATAAATTAACTGATGCTATTATTAAATCTTACCAAGCAAACTTTCCAAATTTTACTGAGGCTGGAAAAATTCTTATTAGTCTCTCTGATGAATCAAAGAAAACTATTGGCCCATTACTTAAATCTCTTAGAGATACAAAGCATGAGGTTTATGCAACACCAGGGACCTTTGGTTTCTTGCAAGCATTAGATATTAATTGCACAAGAGTTGAAAAACTTCACAAGGATGATAAGAGAATAAATATTAGAGATATCTTGCAGGATCCAGAACTTGGTGCAGTTATAAATACTCCTTATAATAGTGGTAAAGCAAAAAGTGACGGAGATGTTATTAGAGGTCTGGCGGCCCTGAAGGGTGCAGCAGTATTCACTAGAGAAGAAAATATTGTATCCTTTCTTGAATCCTTTAAAGAGTTTAATCAAGAAACAACACAGCCATATTCTTTGCAGGAACTTAAATGAAAAGGATTGATAAAGTTTATGTGGCCCTGGACAATTTAAATAAGCATGAGGTCCAAAGCTTTATTAAAGCTAACCCTGAATTCAAAAAATATAAAATAGGTTTAGAGCTTTATCTTCGTTATGGTAAGTCCTTTGTTGAAGAACTGTGCAATGAATATGATATCGATATTTTTCTAGATCTTAAACTTCATGATATTCCTAATACTGTAGCTAAGGCCATTGAATCTTTAGAAGGACTCAAGCTGGACTTTCTTACGATTCATCTTGCAGGTGGCCCTGGAATGATCGAAAAAGCTGCACAAGCAAGAGATAAGTACCTTCCAGAAATGAAACTTTTGGGAGTAAGTTTTCTTACTTCACTTGATAACACTGATGCCAAGAAAATTTTTAATCTTGATAAACTCCCTATAAATGAAATTATTAGTTTTGCAGAAACAACATCTATTGATGCCCTTGTCTGTCCGGCCTTATCTCTCGCACGCTTAAACACTAAACTTCCCAAAATTTGTACACGGATTAGTTTTGATGGTGATAACTCTGATGATCAAAAATCTGTGGTTACACCCAAAAAGGCAATTGCACTAGGAGCAGACTTTTTAGTTATAGGAAGGTCTCTAACTAAAGAGACCCAATTAAAAGAAAAAAAGAATATTTTATTGAGCCTTTGAGGTGGCGCCATAGCAAAAGCTATGACACTACCACAAGGAAGAAGTAAGCTTGATCTAGAAGTAAAGACTTACGCTTAGATCAAGATCACCAGTATACTGAAATACAAAAGATTTTTTGTTTCCACTTATAGGTGCTAGTTTTAAATCAAAACTATTCAGATTAGTTCTAACTCTCACATCATCTACTGAACTACCAGCAATCTTTAATAGCATTTTAAACATAAAGCTTCTTGTAATTCCTAGCTTTAGTTGTTCAGATAATTGCTCATGTATCATCTGAGCTGTATCATTAATAAAATCATCTACACTTTTTTGCGTCAGTTCAAAAATCACAGTTTCTTCACCTGTTTTTAAACTAGCAAAATCTCCTTGTGTAAATTCAGCAACAAGATCGATATTTTGATCAAAACAAACGACTGCACCTTTGATTTTATCACATTCTTTAGCGTCTAAATTAATTAGAAGTTCACCATTTATTCCTTCTTTTAACGTTATTCTATTATGTCCATCATCCCATTTTTTTTTACCTGGAACTCTTCTACTCTTAGATTTATCTTTAGATATTTTCCCATCTCCATCAACTAAAACGGCATTCATTTTCATGCGACGTTTTTTAACCTCATAAACAAGCTCTGTTTCAGTTTCTGAAGTTAGCTTATAAGTATCCTGATACTGAGAAATCTCTGCGGCCATATCAATATAAACTGATTCTGCCTGAGCATTGAATAAGAACGTTGAAAAAATAATAGCAATAAAAACTGTTTTCATAAAAATCTCCTTGTGTTGTAGTGGAGACAATTTATAAGAAAATTAAGATCAAAACTACTGCTCAGTTCTGCCTAAAAAGCTTGAATTGTGTAATTTTTATAAGATTTTAAAAAATATTCTATTTAAAGAACTTTATGCTCATAAGATTAAACTGACCTGTTTTATCAATACAGCCGTCTTTAATATCTGTAATGGCCAAGTTAAATGGTCTATTTGGATCTGTTGAAAGATAGAGCTTTCCTGAAAATATATCTGTTTCAAAAGGAATATTCCATAATCCATGGAGCGTAAATATTTCCTGAACCTTACACTCGCCAATTTCTGCATAAATAACAACGGCAGTAGCACTTCCTAAGCTTCCATCTTTTCGTTCTAAAACATCTGTTTGCATATGTAGAGCAACAGTAAGCCCTAAAGATAAATCGTTATAAGCAAAGGTCAATTGTTTACCATCTTCATAGCAAGTAAAACCTTCTACAAGACCAGCTTCTTCACTTTCATTTGTTGCCCTAAGCCCTCTAGAAACAGGGTAATAACCTATTGAAGATGTGTGAACACTACTTCCACCTGTTATTTCAAGATGTTTTTTGCCTTCAAAAACGGGAGATTCACAAAGCTGTTTATAATTATAGTCATAAGAGTGATCATAGGCTGCGTAATTTTCTAAAAACTCTTTCACACTTTTTTTATTATCATGGACTTCCATTAGATAATGAAAAATATCTCCTAGAACTATGGCACGAGAATAATAAGGTGCTTTAAGACTTTGAAAAGTTCCTTTTCCTAGGTATTCAAGACGAGGGTTTTTGCAATTCGAGTTTCTTACATAAATAGTATAAGGATCACCTCCGCTAATATGAAAGCCACTTGGGGTTTGAAGCTCCAAAATCTCGCCTAATACTTCATAACTAGTTTTAGGCCTAGAACCACTGCCATCAGCGGCGTCACCAGAACCACCACCATCAGCAGCATCACCAGAGCCACCAACTGGTATAATATCACTCACACTGGGAGCAAGCTCCAGGGGACAAGATTCTTCAATAAAGATATTTTTACTACCATCTTTAGCAACAATAATACGTTTGCGTTTTATTTTGCCATCTTCATTTGTCATTGAATAAAAAAGTGAAGGCTTGTCATAAAGATTTCCACCATTTTTATAATTCAGCCATGGATTTTTCTTTTCAAATAATTCTGGAAGATAAGTCAGTATTTCAGAAGTTGGAATACCATAAGATTGTTCACCATTGACCTCAGTTTTAGTCACCATGGCCGTTGGCATAAGTTCAATCATATTATCTGTATTTTTTACTGCATGATAAAATGCCGTACCACTAAGACCTGGATGAACAGCAACAGCTGAAAAAACGAGACCAGTCTCTATTCCCAAAAGATGATGTTCTTTTCTTGTTTGCCAAAACAGATCTTTAGAAGTGTTAAGCAAAAGCATTTTATCTTCTGTGCCAGGATAAACACCAACAACTCCCCCCCAGCCAATACGTTCAATATCTTTTTTCTTATATCCTTTGAGGCCTTTTTTAAAAGTAAATGTTTCTTTAAGAAAGTCAGGTTTTCCCTCAATTTTCAAAAGAGCAAGGTCTAATGTTGGTGAATCAGCATGTAACACTGCTTTAATTTTATTATCCTTGCAACCAATAGTGATAATATCATCTTTTTCAACAGCGTCAGAATAACTCACGACATGGGAAGGTGTTAGAATATAAAAATCTTCTTTATTCTCATGAGCAATAACCCATCCTACTCCATGAGCATAAGATTTGAGATCATACTTTTTAACTTCAATATCTACTGAGACAAAACGGCATTTACCGTCTTTGGGATGCAACTTACCTGTATCAGGGTGAAGGCCTTTGCCTGTTGGCATCCAAGAAGAGCTCTGTGCATGAAGAGATAAAGATAACAATGAAATTACAACTAAAAATAACTTCACTTAAAACTTCCTTTTGAAATCTTTTTCGTTAGGCAATAAAAAGCACCGTCAAAAGAAATAAGACTATTAAACTTTTTATTTATTCTTCCAACAAGCTTAAAAAAACGATTATCAACTTGATCTATACTTGCCCAGTCTGACCATAATACTTCTATTAAGTAATCTTTTGATGCTTTATTTTTTATAAGAATAGAAATCAACTCCCCTTCTTTACTATTAGGTCTCAAAGAATAATCAATATTTTCAATTTTTAATATTTTATTATCTATATCCCAAATTGAATCAGTATCGTTTTCTTCAGATAAAATATACTTTTCAAAGCGTTCCTTCCAATGAGTTGAAACGCATGAATAATCACTTAAACTTAAACTCTTTTTTTCATTTAACTTTACTAACAAATAATCTCTTGCAAATTCAAGTCGAGAATCAATAGGCTCAATTAAGAATTCAATATGTGCCCTTGCCATCTGTTGATCTTTTAGCTCTATATAGGTATCAGCCATATGTAAATGAAGTAGCTCTATATCTGATTGATTATTTGTAGTAACGAGGGCCTTAAGTGCTTTTTTAGCATCTACTAAGGCGGCATTAAATTTTTCCTCTTCAAAATAGATATAGCTCTTTTGTCTTCTTACCATACCAAGTATTTTTGTTAGACCATTAACTTCTGCTTCAACTTCAATTCTTGAAAGCTCCATTAATACAATCTGGGGTGAGCTAGTTATTGAACGTGCATTGGCCCTCGACATAACAAAATTGAAGTCACTTAAAAGTTTTTTTTCAATTTTATTTAATAATTCGTACTTTTCACTGGCCTTAAAAAAGTACTGTTCAGAAGAACTATATTCACCTTGATAAAAGCACTGAAGTCCTTTTATATAATGAGCTTCTGCTTTCCATAATTCATCCTCAAAAGCTTCTGGTTCAAAATTTATCTCTTGTATAAAAGGCCCCTTGGATTTAATCTCAAGTCTTGCTTTCAAAAGAGCTAAACTCTCTTTTTCAAAACTACTTAATTCTTGTTCTCTTTGGCCTCTCAAGTACTTTGAGAAATTATCATAGTCCCCACGAAGTAGTGATATTAACTGCTTTTCATAATTATCTATAATTTGATCACGAGTACTCATAAAGACCTTATTCTTTTACTTATAAAAATTGTAGAAGGTATCCAAACTGAGAAAAGCTATTTGAAATCTTTATATGTACAATCTCTAAACAGTTCTAATAAATCGACAATTGTAACCCTCTAAGTACCTGAAAGTACAGACATCTGCTGGCATGGAACTTGTATATAAAGCCCTATGAATTTATTTAGCAAAATAATGACCCTTGGGTTCATACTATTTTCCTGCTCTGTTTTTTCTCAAAGCTTTGGGGATAAACTAAAGGCTGGTTTATTAGAAAAATTCGACCAAGAAGTTGAAAAACTCTCTGATAAAATTGAATGCCCTGAAGGCCTTGTTTTAGATATTGCTAATGTTTTAAATGAAGAAAATCTGAAAGCTCTCTGGGGGCCTTTAAAAGAATATGATAATGATATCTATCAGGCAGTCTTACAAAAGCTTCCTGAATTAAAAGAAATAAATACTCAGTTTACTGAACAGAATGACCCAAACTCACTAGGTCTTTCACTCTATCTTATCAAAATGTTTTCAGATTTAGTAGAAAGAGAACTCACTCAAGAAGATTTTCAACTAGTCTTAAGTATTCTCTCAAGCGAGCCTTATAATCTTGAACTTCCTGAATTAGCACAAAGTATTCTTGGATCAATCAAATCAATTGAGATTATTAAAGAGTCAAACGAATATGATCGCAATTTTGGACTTAAAACCCTAAAAATTAATATTACTGATGCCGCTGATGCAAAAGACGGCAATAAAGATGGCATAGCTAGTTTTGTAATTGAGTCTTTTGACGAAAGTATTTATCAGATACTCCAATCTTTTGAGATCTCTGACGGTGCAACCATTAGCTTTCAAGACTCTAATCGTTTTTACTGGGAACAAGATACTACTCCTCCAACAAATAGTTTAAAGATTAAACGTTTGATAGAAGAAGGTGAACTTCGTGAACTCGAGGGAGCTGGAAAATATAGCAAGAAAAAATATTATTTTAAAAAGAATGAGTCTCTACTTGATGACCTAATAAAAGATTTTTCTACTGACCTTGGTAGTATAAAAACTTTATTAACTGAAGAAGATACTCTCGCAATTCAAAATTACATAGAAAATAAACCTAGCAAGTTCCCTCCTCTTTTTGTAACAATGAATAATTTTAAAGCAAAAGTAAAGCTTGAGGATGGCAGTGAATATGAACCTGTCCCTGACCAAGCGATTCTTTTACCAGGTATTGATTTTAGAAATAGTCTATTTCTCCAAACAATAGTTACGGAATTTTTTATTAAAGCTCAAGTTGAGGTTGCTTTGTAATACTTTTCACAGGTGGGGTGAAATGAAAATCATATTATTAACTTTTATATTAGTATCTATTACTGCTTGTTATGATATAACAATGAAAACTGCTTTTGAAATTACTCGCTCTCAAATACAAAGTCGCGCTGAAATTAAAAACCTTGACGACTTTAAAAGAAAACTTAATTCATTAAAAGAACTTGAAGAACATTATAAGATTGATAAGGCCAATGCTGGACTTATTATTGCAATTGAAGATCTTAAACATTATCAAAAGTATCTTGAAGAGTTCATTTATGAGTTTCAGGCACCTATGATACTACGTGGCAAAACAAAAGATGTTTTAGTATCAAGAGATCTACCAGTGTACAAGCAAATGAAAAACAAAAGAGAGCTCTTAGGGCGTCTTGTAAGAAATGCAGGGCAGAGCATCAAAGAGGGCTCTTAACAGAGAATCTTTCATCCTGTTATAATTGCTACATGGATCAAAATGTAGCCACAGAGCTTTTATGCTCAGAAATTTTTAATATAAAAGATTATTTCCAACGAGTTTTTTCAACTTCACAACAGTACTGCCCTGAAGACAAAGTCATAGATGAAATTATTCGAGAGTTTGTAAACACTGACTTATGCGAGATCCAAGAGGGACTTCATTTTAGAGCTAAATCAGAACTAGCTTTTGATAAGGTGATTTTTTTATTATTAGACTATCTCAAGGCTAAGCTTAATATTGAACATCTAAATCGTATTATCACTGATGAGTATATTGAAATACTAAATAAAATTTTAAAATTCAGTTTTGAACTTCATCATCAAATAGCTCAAAAAAATGACTTAATTATTCAACTTCCTCGACACAATATGATTAAAAACTCTCATCATAATCCACTTGGTCCCTTAGAGATATGTTCTTTAACATTTTATAACTCTTTAAACTCTAGAGTCCTCTCTTTAGGAAATGCCAGAACAAACCGTTATGAGGATTTTCTTAATAAAGGAAGACAATTAATTCTAAAGAAAGATTACGAAAATGCTTTATTATGCTTTAAGCAAGCATCTCAACTGCATGAGACAGCAGAAGCTATAACTCTAATTGGATGGGCCTATAGTTATTTAAATGATATTGAAAAGGCAAAGTCTTATTGTAGGAAGGCCATTAAAATTGATCCTGACTATGGGAACCCATATAATGATTTAGGCAGTTATTTATACTCACAAGAAAGATTTAAAGAGGCCATAAAATGGTTTGAGCTTGCCAAACATACAAAGTATTACACAAATAGAGAGTTTCCTTATATAAACCTTGGAAAAGTCTATCTCTCTCAAAACAAATTCACTAAAGCATTAAGAGAGTTTAAAAAGGCTCTCGAACTAGTTCCTAATAATAAAAATATTGCTTCTACAATTAAAACAATTGAAGGGCATATTAATAAGGATCTTTCTCATTAGGATTTTATGATTTCTCGTAACGAATTAACTAAACATCTCAATAAACTTCTTAATATATATAATTACTCTGACTATGGTCCTAATGGTCTACAGATAGAAGGCAAAGAAAATATTTCAAAAATAGCCTTTGCAGTATCGGCTACTCAAGATTCAATTAGACAAGCTATTGAAGCAAAAGCTGATGCATTAATCGTTCACCATGGTCTGTTTTGGAAATTTCATGGCCCAAAAACTATAACAGGAGCTTTTGCGAGAAGAGTAAAACCTCTTTGTCAGAATGAAATTAATCTTTTTGGTTATCATCTCCCTCTTGATGCCCATATTGAACTGGGAAATGCTGCAAGCCTTGCCCATAAACTTAACCTTCTCAGCCTTGCTCCTTTTGGTGATCATAAGGGCATGCCCACAGGAGTCTGGGGTATTCTTAATAAGCCTATTTCTGTCTCTCAGTTTGCAAAGCAAATTGAGCAAGTTTGCAATCATAAAGTTCTAATTAGCACTCCTGATATTAATCAAGAGATAAAATCACTTGGTATTATTACTGGTGGGGCCAATGGCGATTGGATCTATTCTAAGAGACTAACTCTTGACGCTTACTTAACAGGTGAGATGAGTGAACATGATTGGCATGAGGCCAAGGAATCGAATATCACTATGTTTGCAGCTGGCCATCACGCTACAGAAAGATTTGGAGTACAAAGTCTTATGGAACATCTAAAAAATAAATATAACCTAGAATGCGTCTTTATTGATTCAGCTAATCCAGCTTAGGAAGCCTATGAAAACTTTATTCTTCTTTTTAATCACAACTCTTGCATTTGCTGAACCTGATATTCAACCTATCGGTAATGGTAAATATTTTAAGGCCATCACTAATCTTTTTAATGAAGCTCAACCACCACAAATCAAAAAATTACTTGGTGAATACTCTGGCAGATGTTTTATAGCAAACAAACCTGAAGTTATTTTTCCTGGGTATTTAAAGATATTTGAAGATCTCTCTAATGACCCTGGTCCTATTTTTAACAAAGAAAAGCCAATTCAATTTCTACACTTATCAAAAGAAAGTTATGCTTCATATTTTGATTTTTTAACTCAAGAAAAAAAGACAGAAGTTTTAACAAATACTGATGGATATCCTCTAAGTACAACCAAAGCAGAAACCGCTTATGATTCATTTTATCATGTCTCCCAAAATGGAAGCGTTGCTGATTATATGAGAGTATTCGAAAATTTTATTATTGTGAAGTCATTTAAAATCAATGAAGTTGAACATGTTGATCTATCTGTTTGCTATTTTTACAACAAACTCAATTAGGGAACTGCAAGTTTTTTCCCCGGCATCCAAGTAAACCATTGCTCAGGATCATTATCTTTAAGTCTAAGACATAACTCCGGAGTCCATCTTGGTCTTGCGGGTTTTTTAACTAATTTCATTCCCGCCTCTTTAGGAGTTTTATTGCCTTTGCGAGTATTACAATCGTGACAACAACTTACGATGTTTTCCCAATTGGTGCCTCCTCCTCTACTAGAAGGAAGAACATGATCAAAAGTTAATTTTGTACCTGGCAACTGTTCAGCACAATATTGACATTGAAACTGATCTCTCCAAAATACATTTTGTCTGGTAAATCGAACATCTTTTGAACTGCGGTGTCGGGAATAAAGGCGAAGAATTCTAGGGAGGCTAAATGACTCGTTAACTGATCTTATTTTTTGATTTTCATACTCATCGACAAGTTCTGCCCGACCAGTTAGGAGCAAAATCATCGCCTTCTGCCAGTTCACAATACGGACCGGAAAGAAGGTGCTATCAAGTAGCAAAGTGCGCACGGCGAACTCCTTCTTGCCGTCTCCTGTCACGCAATTCTAGATTATCATAAATAACTGTTTAATAGAAATATGCAATAATTGCAGCAAGTTACAAAATAGAATAGTCGGATAAATGCCAGTTATTGAGGGCATCTAAGTTCTTAAAATTGTGGCTTTTGGAAAGACTTATTTAGCGAGTTCTTTGCCTCTTTTATAAGCAGCATCCAGAGCATCTTTAAAAATACTCTCAAGATTATTGTTTTTTAGTACTTCTAGAGCTTCAAAGGTCATTCCACCTTTTGAGGTAACATTATTACGTAAAGTCTCAAAGGATTCGTGGGAGTCAATCATAAGCTTAGCTGATCCCTCTATAAGGTGTGCAGCCACAAGATCACTCGTTCCACCTGAAACGCCAGAAGACTTTAAATAACTAGAAAAGATTCTTGCTAGTTCAAAAATATAAGCTGGCCCAGAAGCAGAAACAGTTGTTAGACGATTTAGTTCATCTTCAGACTTAACATTGATTACTTTAGAAACGCCTTTAAATAAGTTTTTCACCTCTTCTAGTTCTGGCTCATTAACTTCATTAGATTTAATAATAAGAGAAATTCCTTTTCCCACAAGTGAAGGCGTGCTTGGCATTACTTTAATAACCTTACTAACCCCAAGGGCAAGTTGAAGACGACTAAGACTAATACCTGCCATTATTGAAATAATGGTAGCATCTCTAGATATATGTTTTTTAAGCTCAAGAGCAAGTGATTCAAACTGTTGAGGCTTAACACCAATAAAATAATATTTAGATTTTGGAAGGTCTTTAAGTTCCTTATAAGCGATACCTCCAAGCTTTGAAGCAAGATTTTGTGCTCTGGTAAAACTTGGAGTAAAAGTATGGACCTTAAATGATATAGGCGAATTAGAAAGACCAATAAAAATAGCACTGGTCATATTACCACAACCATAAATATTAATATCAAAACTCATATTAAATCCTTAAGTCTAAAGGGGCTCCATGTCTCATTGTATTAATAGCAAAGGAGCGTATTTCAATAAATTGGTAAAGAAATTGTTCAAAATCAATTGTTGATGGCCCATCATACTGACTTATAATTTTTTTCATATGAAATAATTCATCTTTTTGACTATAGAGATAATGACCATATCGATTCAAAGACTCTAAATCACCATCAAAAATATAGGCAGAAATTTTTGGATTAGAAAGACTCTCAAGTAGTTTTGCTTCTGAGCAAAAGCAAACGTTTAAATTATTTCTAGAAATTCCAGCATTATAAAAACAATCTGCAATATTTGACCATAACGAATAAATACTTTCATTACGTGCAACTACTGTAACTCCTGTTCCTGCTAGTAGGGCGCTTAGAAAACTTAAAAGAATCTTTGTACTAGGTCTTTTGTTAAGAGCAACTAATATAACTTGTTTTTTTCTGAAGCGAAAATTATCAAAACTTAACTGCCCTGGAATAACAACATTGTCTTGTTCAGTAAATAAAAGTTTCTGTGCATCTTGATTAATCCAATAGAAAAACTCTTTAATATTTTCTTTCTCATATGAATAGATCCCACCAAAAATACCCTCAAATTGGTGTAGAAATATTTTAAGACCTTTAGAAATTCTTCTAATACGTCCTCTAGGACCAACTCCACTTTTCTTGGCCAGCTCAAACTGGTAATCACTGCCATTTTCATCAGGCAGAGATTCAACCTCTGGCTCAAGAGAGCGATCCACAAGAAAAGCATCTATATAACGATCACTTCCCGCCTTTGGACCAGTTCCTGAAAGCTTGAAGCCTCCAAATGGTTCAATCCCTACCCTTGCACCAGTATTAGGTCTGTTTACATAGAGATTTCCACATTCCATTGACTTACTTAAGTAATCAATATCATCTTGTGACTGACTATAAATCCCACCAGTTAAAGCATAATTTGTAGAGTTAAAAAGTTTAACTGCGTTTTGAAGTTTGTCATAACCAATAATATGAATAATTGGAGCAAAAAGTTCACGTTGAGCAAATGATTCTTTTTTTAGAGATCGATTATAAGGAAGCTCTACTAGCATTGGCCCTACACAAAGTCCCGGCAAATCTTCATGAATTCTATTTAAATGAACCTTCCCACTAAAATCTTGTGCTTCTTTTTCTATTTCTGAACTAAGACTTTTTATTCTGTCATAAGACTCAGTATCAGATAATGGGTTTATAAAAGTATCTCTTTCATACCCTTTACCAATATTGATATCTTTTGCTGCTTGAATAAAACGATCTAGAAATTTATCTTTAATTTTATTATCAATAATAACTCTAGAGCAGGCGGAACATTTTTGTCCTGCATGAGCAAAAGCTGAATATAATATGCCATCAACAGTCTCATCAAGTTCAGCATTAGCAGTTACAATAATTGCATTTTTCCCACCCATCTCAGTAATCACTTTTACAGGTGCACTATATTTAAAAACTTTATTTTCAAAATAGCGGTTTGAGCAAATCTCTGCAATTGAAACTCCCACGGCCTTAGAGCCAGTAAATACAATCCCAGCGATACGTTTATCTCTCACTAGTTTGTCGCCGATTGTCTCACCAATACCAGGCATATGGATGATTGCTTGTTTAGGAACTCCAGCTTCATGAAAAATATCAACTAAGGCCTGTGCTATAAGAGGAGTTTGCTCTGCAGACTTTAAAATAGCTGTATTACCTGCAATTAAAGAAGCGGTTACCATTCCACAAGGTATCGCAAGAGGAAAGTTCCATGGACTAATAACTAGAATTGGCCCTCTAGAAACTAATGATTCATTTTTAGAAAACTTAAGACCTGCTGAACGTGTGTAAAAATGAATAAAATCAATTGCCTCATCAATATCTGCTAAGGCTTCACTCAAAGTCTTACCAGCTTCATAGGTAATAAGAACTGCTAACTCTACTCTTCTTAATAATAGGATCTGGGCAGCCTTTAAGAGATAACTTGCCCTAATGGCATGATCAGCCTTGGCCCAATCTCCGTTATTATAAAAATCAGTTGTCGAAGTTAGTGCTTTTTCACAATCATCTAAAGATGCAAAATTAATTTCTCCTACAAGTAATGATCTATCTGAGTTTGAATAAATACTCGTTAACTCACCACTAAGGGCTTCCGTTTTATTATAATGCCTACCTAGATTATTTGGAAAACGAGTTATCTCATTTAACAACGTATTATACTCATCTTTTTTATATTCACGAACTGGTGGAATATTAAAAAAATAATCCCCTAGTCTTTCAACGGAAGCATCATAGCTAAGATTTTTCTTTTCTTTCTTTTCAGCTAAAAGTGTATAGGGAGGAAGGATCGAAAAATTTCTTTTATGAGATCGCATTTGTGTTAAGACCCCAACCTGAGAAGAGTTTTCCATTATTCTTCTCACTAAATAGGCCATACCAACAAGCAAAGAACCAATAGGAACATAATTTCTTACAACCCAGTTCATTCTACTCATACCAACGCTTAAAGCCTCATAGGTCATATGAAGACATTGATGCTCAATGATTGGTGTTTGTGGATAATATCTTTCTCGGACAATTTCTCCGAAACAATGATCTCGCAGATTATGTCCACCTAAACAAAGTTGCACATGAGGATAATTTTCAAAGATCTCAATCATTACTTGTCTATAGTGAATATCAGTTTCTTCTTTATTTAAAAACTCAGGAGCATCGTAGGAGTGAGCGTCTGCTTTAACTGTTTCGGCATCCCAATAAGCACCCTTTACTAAACGAATGGGCATTGTAAGCTTACGGGCCTTGGCCAAATCTAGAATATCTAAGAAATGCTCATAAGCGTCTTTTAGATACATCTGAAGAACTATTCCAGTTTGTTGATAGTCAAAAAGTTCTTCTGTTTCTAATAATACTTTCTTGTAAATATTAAAGACTAAATCTCTATAGTCATAATGTTCAGCATCTATATTAATATAAACTTGGTGCTCTTTAGCAACCAGTAGAATTTGTTTTAATTTAGGAGCAACACGTTTATAAGTTTCTTCAAATGAAAGTGGGTTGAAATTATGGCTTAAAGCTGAAACCTTTATTGAGATATGGGCCTTAAGAATACCTGCTTTGTTTTTACTTCCTGGTGAAACATAATTTGAAAATCCTTTAATCAAATTAATAACTTCACTAAAATAAACTTCTGCCTCAGGTTTACTAACAACCAACTCTCCTAATTGATCAAGAGTAGCATCTCTGTTGGTTCCAAGAAGATATCGAAGACTTGATTCAGCGTTGTGAATATCAGTTCCTGCTATAAATCTTTTTGCTAAGATCTTAATAATACTTTGGACTATCGTTGAAAGTACTTTGGCCGGCATAAATCGAGAGATATGATAAAGAGATTTTACTGGATATAGGAGCACTTTTGGCAGAGATTTCTGAGTCCCTTTTAACTTACGCTCATAAGAGCGCTGAGAGTCTAGAATCAGTCTTCGAAAAGTTTCCATCAACATTCTTTTTATTTCAAAACCTGTTTTATCGAATGTTAAAGAAGATAATATCGCTACAAATTTTAAAAGATGGATTCTTAAGAGATCATAATTGGCCGTTAGGGTTAGACCATAATCAGAGATTTTTTCAAACAAACTTGGATTATATGATTCTATCTTTTTGCTTAACTCTTCACGGATAGTATCAAGTTCATCATCTAAAACTAGAAACTTATTATCATCAAGTTTTGAAAGACTAAAAATTTCAGTTTGAAGCTCAACTGGAGCAGGAAATTGGTAAAGATCCATTCCCAGGACTTTTTCAGTATGATTTTTAAGTTTATTAAAATCATCCAGGCTTGAAGGTTCTAAAGCATCACTTTGAATCACTTTTATTAGATAGAGTTCAATATTTGCCCTTGGACTTAGAATATAAATCTCTTTGGTTTGGGTATCAAAGCCAACAAGATAAGGAATAGTTTCAATATGGAGTTGAAGTCTAAAATGTTTGCTTTCCGTATATTTTGTATAGCTAGAAAAAAAATCGCTAAGTTCAATTTTTGAAAAAATACTCTCATCTTGTTCGTAATAAAAGATTGTCCAATCTTGACCATTGGGTTTTATATTTTTTTTTAGAATTTTGTTTATAATTGGCCTTAAAGAATTGCTCATTGTAATTTTGCCTGCCTTTAGAAAGTCTTTTGATTTTAATTACTTGGTTTGCTCTGTTTATACAAGAAAAAGCAAGATTGACCTTGCGTTATGATTGTCTTTCTCTTTCAATTCTTTCTAAAATATAAGAAGTGAAAAAATTATTAATCATTATCTATTTTCTCCCCTTGATGGCCTTGTGCGAAACATATAGTTTAAGGGATCTTGAGTACCTTGAATCAGAGAAAAACTATAGAGAATACTTCTCTCATGCACTAGATATTAGACCAAGTGCCAGAAACTCCCATTGGAAATCCATGACTGAGTCAATGGCCATAAACTTTTTAAGCTCACAAGAAAATCTTAAAATTATTGAAGATAATAATTTCGAACTTATGGAAAAGCTTATTACATGGCCTATTCTCAAATCAAATATTGAATTCAGTAATCTCAGACTTAAAATTGGATATAAGTATTTTGATTATTGTGTGAAACAAATAAAAAACACCAAATGTGGGGAGGATTTTTTCCTCTACTGGCAAAGAGGTCCAAAAAGAGCAGATTATGCCATTAAGTTTTTTCAACTCAATAAACTTAAAGATGGTCTAACAAATGATCAAAAAGTTAGTTTACTTTATGAAACACTTTCAAGTGATACATTTTGCAATAATGAAGATTTCTTTTCACTCTTTTTAAAGAACTCTAAAGAGTTCATTCAACGTTACTCTTCTGAGTCAAAAGTTTCTTCTACTTGTCTACAGTATTTCTCTTCTTTCTTAAGAAAAAACCTTTATCAAGACAAATTCAAATTATCATCAAAGTCTTATCAGATTCTAGAAAAGATAAATAAGTTAGAAAAAAAAGATAGACAGTTTTATCTTACAAGATATTTTTTAGAATCTACAGAGGTTGGTGATCTTTTCAATCTTTCTTGGAGTGAAGTTAATCATCTCTCTCTTAACTATAAAGAACGAGAGACTATCCTTGAATCACTAAAAAAGCTTGATCCTCTACCTGATAATATCCTTGAGACAAATCATCCTAGAAAGAAAATTGTCATGAGCTATTTCATGAAAAAATTTCCTGAGTATTGGGATCATTACACAAAAAGTTGTGTTCTATATATGGAAGGAAAGAAAGATTTCAATATGGGTAACCCAACTCTTAAATGTAAAGAATTAATGCAAGATAAAGAGCTGAGCTCTTTTATAGACCCTCACCTTATCAAAAGATTTAATAAGGCGTTATTACCTGTTAAAGCTTTTTAGACCACTCAACAACAGTTTTTTGATTATTGAAATTTCCGCCAGTTTTTTTATAACCATGGCTTTCGTTAAGAGCAACCATTCTAAAATTATCAATCGCACAATAATTAAAGATTTCTTTTATTTTTTTTGATTTTGCAATAGACTCTATTTCTTCTTTTATGAGATGTGAAAATCCATTTCCTTGATAATTGATTTTAATTGGAGTTTGCTTTGAGAGCAGTTTTACTCCATCTTTTTTAAGAAAAAATGCTGCTAGGATTTCGTCTTCATAACTAACGCTATAAACCTCCCATCCATCTTTTACTTGTTCTTCAAGCCAAGCCAATGACCATTCAAACTCTTCAGAATCAAAAAATGCAGACATATTATGATTATAAACAGCTTTGATTTGTTTATTAGTTTTTGCTAATTCAAAAGATAATGACATTACTTTAGGCCTTCAAGATAGGCAGCAATATCCTTAAAATCCTGTTCAGTCAGTCCCTTTATATAAGGAAGCATAACTGCATTCTTTCTCTCACCTGAAACAAATTTTTTAAGAGAAGAAATAGTATACCAATCATATTGACCGGCCAACCTTGGAGCCTTTTGAGACTTTATTCCTTGAGCATTTTTGCCATGACAAGAAATACATTTTTTCTGAAAAATTTCTTCTCCACGATTTATATCTTGTGCAAAAGAAAACTGAGAAATTACTAATAAAATGAGAACGACCCTCATGACCTCTCCAAGTTAATTACTGATCAATTATAACATTTAGTTTAGGTTCTTGAAATTGATCTATCAAGGTTTTGATTATAAATTGCAAAGTTCCTTGAGTGGAAGATCCACAACTACCACAAGCACCTGTATAACTAATAAATATATCATGCTCATCAATATCAATAAGCTCTAAATCCCCACCGTCTTGTTGTAAAAAAGGCCTTACTTTATGGTCGAATACCTTTTGTACTGCTTGAAGTTTTTCTACAATACCAAGTTCTGAAAACGGCTTTAGATCTTCATCTAAAACCTGTACTTCTTCATGCCCAAGTGAGCTTAAACCTTTTGAGTCCAATTGCTTATAAGAGTCTGATTCAAAATAACCCGATCTGATTTTTGCTGAAATTGAATTATAGATATCAGAAACATAATAATCCCGATTTGCTTTTTGTGGCGAAAGACAGCTTGAACAGGACTGACCCACTTTTAATTCACGACTCAATGCCTCAATATCTGGATTGTCTTTTAGAAAATCTTCTATCTGCTTATAATTTATCTTATAACAACTACAAACAATGGGAGAATTCTTAATATTTATGGCCTTAAGGAAGGCCAACCTTAACGAAAAAACCTTATCTAAATCTACTAGGTCCTCTGAAAAGGCAGGAATATGATTTTCATCTCTTAAGAAATTTTCAAAATCTGCAGGAACTATTGAGTTTAAAAATCTGATATCTCTGCCTTCAAAAAAACAGCATAAAGCATCTAAAAGCCCTAGCTCTGTTCCCAGGACAGCACCATGAAACATAATATTCTTAAAATTATGGCCCTCGGTTTCAAATGAGAACAAGAGCTCATTCCATTGAAAAGAGTTTTCTGAAAGATCAGTATGCAGCCCACGTAATTTCAATGGGTTATCTATATGTTTTTGAAGCTCTCTAGATATATTCATTGTCTAAATCTTTTACAGTTAAGAAAATCATTCAAGGTTGCTTAGTCTAAAACCATATTACTATCATTATATTGCTTATAGTCAAATAATTTAGGGCCTATAATGAAAAAGAAACTCGCCCCCACTCTGCACTACGATCGGGCACAGTACAATGATTAAATCACTCCATAGAATTGTATTTCTAGCCAGTATCTTGTTAAGCCTAAGTCTTTATTCAAATGTCTTTGGTGATAATGATAGGGTTGTAGTGAAAAGCAATGATCAACCCTATTCAAGTATTGGCCGATTATCAATTGGAAATTCTTCTTGTACCGCCTTTCTAGTATCAGGAGATCTCATTATTACAGCATCTCATTGTCTTTATGAAGAAAATGGTGACTTAACTAAAACACCTATTACTTTTAGAGCTGGTCCTTCAGGAGAAAAACCACTGGCAAGTAGTAACGCTTATATTATCCAATCATTCAAAAACTTCACTAATAGAGAATTTGATTGGGCCATTTTAAAACTAGACTACCCTATTGGTGAAACACTTGGGCATATTAGTATTGCCCGTGGTTTTGAAATTAATGAACAAATTAGAATTGCGGGTTTTTCCTACCTCAATCAAGTTCCCTATCATATGTACGAGCAGAAAAATTGTTCTATAAAAGAAATCATAGGAACTCAATTTTATCATAATTGTGATTCAAGCCGAGGAGACTCAGGCTCTCCTATTTTAAATGATAAGAATCAATTAATTGGAATTATGGTTTCAGAAAAAAGATACGACCAATACTCTATGGTCCTAGATAACTATGATCACAGATTTGCGAACCTTGGTATTTCAGCAAAAATATTTGAAAGCTTTATCAATAAATTAACTAATAACTAAAGAATTAAGTCTCTAGCTCTTGAAGCTTTTCTTGATAATAGGACTCTTTAGATTCAATTTCTGCTAATAGCTCTTCTAATTCGTGATAGTGACCATCAAGCTCTTTTTTCAAACTACCTAAATCTTTTGTTATTAGACTTAAATCAGAAGCTCCTCCACTTGAGCTTAACTTAATAATTTCAGATTCAAGATCTTTAGTCTTCTCTTCAATTTGAACCACTTTTGTCTCAAGTTTTTGAGATCTATTTTCAAGAGGCTTTAAAACCTTAGACTTCTCTTTAATAATTTCTTGTCTAAGCCTAGTTAAATCCTTTTTATTAATTTTTTTCTTTTTCTTCTTTCCGCCAGTTTCTTCATCCCAGCCATACTCACTAAGAAAATCTTGGTAACCTTTTTGATAATAAAAGGGATAATTGCCTTGAAAGATAATTAACTCATTAGCACATCTTTCAATAATCTCTTCATCATGGCTTACAACGACAACTGCTCCAGGATAGCCTTCAAGAGCAGAGATAAGAACATCAATACTTTCAAGATCTAAATGATTTGTAGGTTCATCAAGAAATAAGATATGAGAAGGAGAAGCTAAAATTTTGCCAATAACAACTCTGGCCCTCTCTCCTCCAGAAAGAACATTAATTTCTTTAAGAGCATCATCACCTTCAAAAAGCATGGCTCCACAAATTGATCTGACTTGGGATTCAGAAAGTTCAGGGTTAGAGATCTTAATTTCTTGAACAATTGTATGATTATTATGAAGAGCATTAATACTATCTTGACCAAAATAACTAACAAGAGTCTTTGCATGTTTTTTAACAGTTCCACTACTTTGGAGTGCTCCCGTTAAGACTTTTAGCAAAGTAGATTTTCCTTTTCCGTTCTTGCCAATAATTCCAAGTCTTGTTTTCTTTTGTAACTCAAAACTTAAATCTTTAAATAATAATTGATCTGTATACCCAAAAGAAAGTTTTGTAGCATTCAAGAGATGTTTAGAGTTTATCTGAGGAAAAATAAAACTAAGATTCATATCTTTGATTTCAGTAAGTTTATCAAGTTTGTCATTTTTCTCTAAAAGTTTTATTCGAGATTGTACCTGCTTGGCTTTTGAAGCTTTGGCCCTGAACCTATCAATAAACTCTCTTGTTGCTTTTTCTTTAAGTTCTTGATTGGCCCTCGTTTTTTCATAAATTTCTTCATCTTGTTCAACTCGTGTAATTAACTCATCAGGGGAACAGTCAAGCTTTCGAATAAAAGATCGATGAATTAACATTGAACTATTACAAAAAGAGTTTAAGAATTTACGATCGTGACTAATTGCAATCACCTCTCCTGGATATTTTTTAAGAAACCTAATAAACCAACGAGTGGAGACAATATCAAGATAGTTCGTAGGCTCATCTAATAATAAAAGAGATGGAGACTCAATCAAGAGCATTGCAAGTCTTAGACGAAGTTTAAAACCACTACTTAAGTCATTTGCATCTTTTTCCCATAAGGTTTCATCAATCCCAAGACCCATCAAAACTTTTTCGGCCTTATAAACATGATCTTTTTCATCATTACTAAGAGCTGTACAAGCAATTTCTAAAGCTGACTTTGGCTCAAAGCTCATCACCTGCTCAAGTAGTCCCATTGTGTACTGCTTGGGTGAGTCGATGCTTCCTTCATCATAATCTTCTTGACCCATAATAATTTTAAATAGTGTGGACTTGCCTTGTCCGTTTCTACCAATAAGAGCAACCTTATCACCCCTTCCTAAGGAGAAACCCACATTCTGAAAAAGAACTCTTGTTCCAAAAGTTTTCTTTAAATTATTTACATGAATCATGCTGACTCGTGACGATTAAAATAAATATGAGAGGCAATGGCATACATAATTATACCTATTAATATAAATATCCATAAGGCCAATACAATATTATCAATAGTAAAACCAATATCTAGACAATAAGAAAAGATAATTGGAGCAAAAGCTGTTGCTTTTACTAAGTAGGATGAGTCTATACTCTTGATTGCTCCAAGGTGATGCAAGCTAAAGTTCTCAGCATAAAAACTACTACGGACACTGGCGCTTAGCCCTGTTGCTATCCCTAAAAGAGCAAGATAGAGATAACAAGCAAATACACCATTGCCATATTTTAAAACCGCCATTCCAAAAAACATTGGAATGAGTGAAAGAGGTAGTATTCTAGTGGCCGTAAAGCGATCAACCAATGGGCCTGATAATAACAAACAACCAACTTGAATAATGGCATAGATTGAAAATGCCATGGCCATAGTGCTTGTATCCCAGTTTTTCATTTGAGCAATAGATGTTTGTTGAAAAAACAACCCTGTTAAAACAAATGGAACGAGAGAGTTTGCCAAAAGAACAAGTAAGATAGGACGATCTTTATAAAAAATCTTTTTATCAAAGAGCTCTGTATCATTAGTTTTTTTTATCTTGGTGCTTTCTTCATAGACAGGCGCTAAATCAATATCTTTTAAAAAGTAAATTGCAATAGGTATAAAACAAAACAAAAAACCAAATCCTAAATATAAAGAAGCTTTGTTCCAACCATAACTTGCAATCATAAAAACAAGTAGGCCTGGAAAAATGGCTTCACCTACTGTTCTTCCTAGCTGGGATAGACTCAGTGCTTTTCCACGATGACGTCCAAATTTTCTAGCAATTGTTGTGCTTGAGATTAATCCCAATGTCATTTGTCCAAATGTTCTCACTATAAAAAAACCTAAAAACACTGCCCAGATATAAGGTACTTGGGATAAAACAGTAAAACCCAATGTAATAAACAGCGCCGTAATCAATGCAAATTTTAGAATATTCATCTCATCTAGTTTTTTTCCTAAAAAAGGTAGGAAAAAAGATGAAAGAAAAGTTGCACCAGAGTAAATAATACTAAGATCTGTCCTTGATATTGAATACTGGCTGGTAATATGAGGATTCAACCATGAAATTAAAAAAGTCTGTCCCAAGCAAGTAAATAAACTTACCAATGAACAGAAAATCAAAATTTTGGGATGGGATATAAATATCTTAAACATAATTTCTCGTATAACTTCCAACTCTAGCTACTAATTTCTTTTTGTCCATGTCAAAATACTTAAAATGATAAAAACTCAACAACGTTTTCCATTAATAGACTATATGAGGTTTACGGCCATAGTCCTTATGGTCATTTTTCATATGGCCTTTGACCTGGATCAATTTAAATTTTTAGATATCGATTTTAATAATGATCAATTCTGGTATTGGTTACCAAGATTTATCGTACTTCTTTTCATGCTCTGCGTTGGCTTTGGTCTAAAGATAAGCCATACAAACTCCCTTCATTGGTCAAAAATACAAAAAAGGTTTTTTAAAATTTTTATTCCTGCCATTATTATAAGCATATACACCTATTATGCATTTCCAAAGAACTGGATTTACTTTGGCACTTTGCACTGTATTGCCTTTGCTAGTGTTCTGGCGCTGCCTTTTCTTAACAGGCCTAAAACCTCATTGATTATCGGAGTCATTTTCAATTTATCTTATTGGATATTGGATATTAAGCATGTTCCTCTTATATCCAAGAGTCTTAATATAGTCCCAATGGACTATGTGCCTCTCTACCCATGGTTCGGAGTTGTTTTGATTGGAATATATTTATGGCATATTGGCGGCCATAAAATACTTTTGGCCCATTCACCCCACCCATTTATTGTCTACTGCTCAAAATACTCTCTTTATATATATCTAATTCACCAGCCAGTTATATATGGACTTGTTTTACTGGCCAGCAAGTTGAGCTAAATAAAGCTTAGTAAGAATCAAGTTTTATTTACTATTTCAATAATTTATGGGACTTTTCTCAGGATAGAAATGAAATTAAAAGATATAGAAAAATTTCTTGGTAACGCTAAGTTTGCAGTTATCATCATACTTATTTTTGCTGTCGCAATGACAGTAGGTACTTTTTTTGAAAGTTATTTTGGCACCGAGTACGCTGGTCGCTCTATTTATAAATCCTATTGGTTCTTTGCCATTCAAATATTAATGTTATCAAGCATATTTTATGCCCTTCTTCATAGACTTCCACCTAAGAAAAGACTCTATGGCTTTTATACCGTTCACGTTGGTTTTATTACTTTGTTTTGTGGCTCATTTATTACTTATTATGCTGGTATTGATGGAAATCTAACTCTTCGCCCAGGCGCTGCTAATAGGATTGTGAGTCTCAGTAGAGATATGTTTTATATTACTGATCATGAAGCTGATAATGAAATTAGTTATCTCTTGCCATATACATATGGAGAAAGAGAAATTAATGAGACCTATAAAGATATAACCCTTAAGAAATTCTTACCTTTTTCTGATCAAAAAGTTGTTTGGAAGTCTTCAAGTAGAAAAATTGCTTCAAAAACAACAACCCACTCTAGCGAGTATTATCTTTATAATGAAAATGTTTCACAAAAGTTAATTCTAAGCCTTTCAAAAGAGGCTATTGATTTTGAATCAACAACTCAGCTTGGTCCTTTAAATGTTCACTATCTTCCAATACCACTTCATCAATGTTTTATTGATAATAATAAAAGTGGTTATATAATCTGGAATTCCATTGCTGAGACATGTTACACTCCAGAGAGTAAGAATTTAAAATTAAGAAAAGCAGATTCAGGCAAGACATTCCTTGTCGATACCTATAAAGAAGTTTTATTCTCTTTTTTTCCTGATCAGTCGCCATGGCCTTTGGCCCTTAAAGATAGCAAATTAGAGCCTATAAAAGATGCACCCCTAAGAGTTTTTTCTAAAAATCTTTTTACAGAAACACCTAATCTATTTTTATTTGGAGAAGCAGTTGCTTATTACTCTTCAGATGACCAAGCTTGGGTGACAGAGAAAATATCAGTTAATAAAGAAGTTGATCTTCCATGGATGGGCTTTAAACTTAGACTAAATCGCCATGAAGAACAACTTTATCCTGAGTATACTTCTTATTATCAAAGACCAATCCAAGTTAACAATAAAGTCATTAAAGGCGAACAAAGAGCTGCGTTAATCGAAGTACAAGGAAAGGAGTATTGGGTAACATCAGAACGTCCAATAGCACTTTTAATAAAAGGGAAAAAGTTTAGCTTTTATCTAGGAAATCAAACTTTAAAATTACCTTTTGAATTAAGTCTTAGAAATTTTAAAATGGATACAGACCCAGGGACAAATAATCCTGCCAGTTATGAATCATTTGTGAATCTCTTCTCTAAAGAAGGCGTAGAAAAACATCATATCTATATGAACAACCCACTTAAAAAAGATAATTTCACTTTTTATCAAGCATCATACTTTAAAGATGATCAATCAGGCGGTTATGGTTCGGTATTAAGTGTTAATTTTGACCCTGGCCGTTTTTGGAAGTACTTAGGATCTTTGTTAATTGTATTAGGCGCTGTATGGCATTTTTATATTAGACGATCTAAATTATTAAAAGAGCAATATATATGAAACATATAATCTTCTTTCTTCTTATAGCATCTATGAATTTTTCCTACTCTAAAGTATGTGAAGATTTAGATTCTTTAGCGATCCAACAAAATGGTAGAACTAAACCATTATATGTTCATGCCCTTGAGTCCATTCGTTTTCTTACAGGAAAATCACATATTAACAACCTGGGTACTCTTGAAAGTTATTGTAAGTTGGCCATCTCTTTAGATAAACCTAAAGTCATTATTCCCATTGAACATATAGAACTTAAAAAGTTTTTAAGCATTGGTGATAAAAAAGCATTACCAATAGAAATACTCTTACCTAAATATGGTGAAATTGAATTTGAAGCAAGAAAACTTCAAGAAACAGAGTCTTCATATAAAAAATCTCTAAATAAACTTCTTTCAAGACTCAATCTCTACCAGGGAATTATAAGTGGCTCAGATTGGAAGGTGGCTGTAGAAGTAAACTCAAAGCTTGATTGGTATTCTCTAGCAGAAATTAAGGCCAGTATTGGTACTTCTGCATTTGAAAACTCAGTACCAACAATATTATCTCGATCTGAAGAAACATTTTCAAAACTAGGAAATACTCAACTTGTTAAGCTAGAAAACTTTTATTATAAATCCAAGCCTTACGGCTTTGCGATGATATTTGTTCTCTTAGGAATTTTCTTTTTAGTCGTTCTCAATAAACCAACTATCGGTATGATTTCAGCTGCACTTGCTGTATTGGTACAATTAATTGCTATTATTCTTAGAATATATATCTCCGGTAGAGCACCTGTTACAAATATGTATGAAACCGTACTTTTTTCAGGATTTGGTGCACTTATTATTTCAATGATTGTAGCGAAAATCCGTTCAGATAAGTTTTTAGTTGTTGGAGGTCTTGGCTATAACTTACTCTGTCTTTTTATGCTTAGATTTGCAGATGGGATGCTAACAAGAGAGATCGGTCCACTTGTACCAGTTTTACGTGATAATTTTTGGTTGAGTACCCATGTGACGACAGTTATTCTCTCCTATGCTGCTTTTGCAATCGCTTGGATCTTGGCCAATATTATTCTTATTAAACGATCATATTTCTCTATGACCGACAGAGAATATAAGTACAGAAGTGATCTAATCTACTCTTGCCTTAAAATTGGAACAAGCATGCTTGCTCTAGGTATAATTCTAGGTGGTGTATGGGCCGATTATTCATGGGGCCGTTTTTGGGGTTGGGACCCAAAGGAAACATGGTCTGCAATCGCATTATGTCTCTACTTGGCAATCTTACATGGCAAGCACACAAGTTGGATTAAAGAAAAACAATTTGTCCCCCTAGTCGCTGCTGCATTTATGAGTATTATGATGGCCTGGTTTGGTGTTAATTATATTTTGGCCAGTGGTTTACACTCCTACGGTTTCAGTGAGGGTGGTGCAATATTTCTTACAAGTTTTTTCACTATCCAGACATTAATACTGATACTAACTTATTTTAAATTTACAAGAGCCTCTGCTTAATGGAAGTCTCTTATCTTTACGCCTTAGGTGCAAATATCTGCTTTGCAACGGGTACTATAGTCTTTACTATTTTTACTAGAAAAATAGGCTCAGTATGGATGAATGCATCCAAAGCAATTATTGCAACAATCCTCTTTTATCTAACTGTTGAGTTCTTCTATTCTTGGCACGAAATAACAAATATGTCTTTATTCTATTTGTTCACCTCTGGACTTATTGGTCTTTGCATTGGTGATATATTTTTACTAAAGGCATTTCAAGAAATTGGTCCTGCGAGAACATTGATGGTTTTTGGTATTCAGCCTGTTACCACAGGAACATTAAGTTATTACTTTCTAGGGCAAGAAACTAGTTTGCAAAAGCTTTGGGCCATAAGCCTTTTTATTATATGTATCTTCATTTTTTCTTTTGAAAATTTTAAGGCCAATCGCTCCTGGGGAGTAAAAGGTCTTAGCTTTGCTCTTATTGGAATAGTGCTTGATTCTACTGGGGTTATTTGGACAAGACTTGCCTTTAATGACTCACCAGAACTTATTGGAATTGAGGCCAATCTCTATAGGGGGTTAGGAGCAGTTTTTGGTTTTGTATTAATAAGTCTTGTAAAACCATTTGGACTTATATCAAATTTTAAAGCGCTCAATATTAATTTAAAAGCATTACTTTTAATCGGTTGTGTTCTGGGAACATATACTTCACTTTTTCTTTACCTTGAGGCCCTAAAGGTCTCACACTTAGCAAGCCTTAGCGGAATAACAATAACCTCTCCTTTGTTTGCATCATTATTAGAATCAATTATTGATAAAAAATGGCCAAGCAAATATTTGCTCCTTGCATTTGTGTTTTTTGCTATGGGTGTTTTAATTTTAACGTTATAAGAGATCATTAACTATGTTTCAGCTCATCTTAAAAAGAAAATTTCTTCCATTATTAATCACACAATTTCTAGGTGCTTTTAACGATAATATATTTAAAAATGCTCTTGCTATTCTTATCACTTATAAAAATATCGAGCTTTTAGGTCTAGACACTGCATCTTTAGTTGCTCTATGTGGTGGAATTTTTATTCTGCCCTATTTTTTCCTAAGTGCAATTTCGGGCCAGATTAGTGAACATTTTCAAAAAGCAAAGATTATTAAATATGCCAAATTCCTAGAAGTTCTTATTATGGCAATGGCATCAATTGGCTTTTATTTAGACAATTACGTTCTGCTTCTCATTTCTTTATTTTTAATGGGGGCACAATCCTCTTTTTTTGGCCCAGTAAAATATGGAATCTTAATTGATCTTGTTAAAACTTGCGAATTAGTTGCGGCCAATGCACTTGTTACTAGTACAACTTTTTTTGCAATCTTAATTGGTACAATTTTTGGTGGTACGCTTGCCTCTTTTGATAGTTATTTATTTCCTATAACAATAACTCTTTTAGGAATCTCATCCCTTGGTCTTCTTTCATCACTTTTCCAAACGAATGTAACTGTTCACCAAGATGCTAAGAAAATTGATTATAATATCTTTAGAACGACTAAGAATTTACTAAAACAAACTTATAATAATAAAGTTATTTTCAGAGCACTTATGGGCATCTCTTGGTTCTGGTTTTTTGGTGCTGCCCTACTTTCACTTATTCCGATAATTGCAAAAGACAACCTCCATGGAACAGAATCAGTTGCAACTTTTTTTCTTGGAATCTTTACACTAGGAATGGGCGCTGGCTCACTTATCGCTGAAAAACTATCTCGTGGTAAGGAGGAGATGGGTATTCCTGCCCCTGTCTCATTTTTAATGGCAATTGCTCTTTTCTGCCTTGTTTATCTTATAGGGTATTATGAAAACTCCTATCAAGATCTACACCTCATTGGGCTTTTAGATTTTTTAAAAAGAGATTTTTCATTATGGATTAGTATTAACTTCTTTTTAGTATGCTTTCTTGGTGGTCTCTATATTATTTCATTTATGTGCTTCATACAGCTCTATTCTAAGACTGGTGAAGTCTCATTAAATATTGCAGGCAATAATATATGGAATTCATTATTCATGGTAGGTGCTGCAGTTTTTATTATGCTCCTAAGATCTATAGATATAGAGATAGAAAATATTTTACTTATAGTTGCTTTTTTACAATTAGCTGTCTCATATATTCTTTATTATATCTATATTGAAGAATCTCTTAGATTTGTGATGAGCTCTTTTGCTAAATTAATGTATCGGGTAGAGGTGAGAGGAAAAGAGAAGTTGCCCTTACAAGGGCCTTATATTATTGTTTCAAACCATGTTAGTTATGTTGATTGGCTGTTATTAATGTCTATATCACCTAAGCCAGTTCGCTTTATTATTGATTATGCCTATTATTATCTTAAACCTCTTAATTTTTGGTTTAAACAGGCAAAACTAATTCCAATTGCAAAAAGATCAGAAGACGAAAAAATATTAAATAACGCTTTTGTTCTTATTAAGAAATTTCTTGATACTGGACATATATTAGGACTTTTTCCAGAAGGCACTTTAACAAGAGATGGCAAAATCAGACGATTTCAACCAGGTCTAAATAGAATTTTATCTAACTCTCCAGTACCTATTTATCCCATTTGTATAGACGGTCTATGGGGAAGCTTTTTCTCTCGAGAAGGCAGAGGTGCCTTTAAAAAGTTTCCTAAAGAATTTCGTCCTAAAATCAGAATCACAATTGGTGATAAGATTGAGCCAGAGAATTATAATCTTTTTAAATTAGAAGAGATTGTAAAGGAAATGAAGGCCCAATCCGAAAATCAGGCCTTATAAGAATCTAGAAGTTAATAAATGGATTTAAAGTTTGTCTAATAACAGCTTTTTTCATGACAAAGTTTTCTTCAGATGCAAAGTGCGCAGCAAGTGCACCTTCTGTTAGTGCTTGATTAAAATAAAGTGATGAAAGAAAGTCATCTGCAGTATTTTTAATAAAGCTTGGAATGCTTACAAAACCTAAACCGAAACGTGCAAGTCTAAATAGTACTCTTAAGTTTCTTACTTTTTCAGGAGCTTCATATTCATAAGCAATGGCATGATTTCCACTAAACATATGGGCCTTGTCAAATAAGTTAAGAATAACAGGACGTCCTTCTACCATGGCATCTTGAAAAGCATAATTAAGTCTTTTTCCAAGAGTGTCGTATAGGTCAGGTCTAGTAATAAGAAGTTTATTAGCAAGCCTTAGGTCTTTAAAGAATATATCTGTTCCATATGAGTCCCACGATTTTTTTGCTTTTTTACTTTCATTAAAAGCTAAGTAATCAATTCTTGATTCATAAATAGATGAAAATATATGATCTGCTTCTGCCTTAGTAAGACCTAGTTTTCCTTCAGGGATAAGTTCTAAATAATGTAGAAGCATGTTTTGGTGAAATCTTCTTCTTTGGCTTACCAATTTTTCATACTCCACAACAACAAATGCAGCAAAGTTTAGTATAGGTACCTCTGAAAGTTGATCTTTTGCCAAGTTAAGAACCATTTTTACAATTTGGTAAGTCACATTTCTCTTATAAAAATAAGTACTATCACTTGGACGAGCAATAAGATTAAGTCCCATTAACTTCCAGTTTTTTTGTAGTTCAGCTTCAAAACGATCAACCACTCTCTTTACATCTTCATTGGCAAAAAGTGCGTCAATATTTTGATCATAAGCTTCGCCCAGGGATTTTTTAATATGAGGGGCAAGCCACTCAATATCTCTAGCAGTACCATTTTCAGAGCCTAGAGCTGCTTGTGCCATAATCATCTCAACTTGTTCGTCGATAGACTGGCTTCTCAGGTTTCTTTGGTCTAAAAGCAAACCATCTTTAAGGTTTTTTAAGAAGCTTTTGAAATTAACATCCATTGTAATGGAGTTATCTCTTACTTCTAAAAGCTTTCCTTTTTTGTCTCTAATAAAAGAGAATCTTTTTTCAAAATCTGCTAAAGAGCTGGCCATAGCATTCATGCCAAACGCTAGAGCAAGCGTTGTTAATAATATTTTCATAATTCCTCCTAGATGAACTTCTTTCTATTATGACAGTAGGAGGAGTTTTCGTCATAAATGTTAGCATTTTTAAGATGGGGACTATAAGGAACTATCTAGAGAGCGCAAGTCCCTCTATGAGCTTGATTCTATAACCTGGGATTTCACTTTGAATTAATGTACTTTGAACTTTACAGGAAAAGTTAGTTTTTGTGGGCCTTCACTACCACTTACTTCCAAAGACATTTGGTCAAAATAACGCCCTCTGTCTTTAAATGTTCCAAGCTGTACTTCACAAGAGCTTTGCCCAACTAGAACACCATCACAATTATTTTGAACAAGATTTAATCGACTATGCTCAAGAGTAAGGGAGCGTATATTAACATCAGTTTTTCCAAGATTTGTAATAATAATAGACTTTGTTTCATCTGATGACTCGAAATCTTCCAACACTCCTCTAAAGCCACCACCTATCATCACAATATCTTGTTGGTCCCAATTAAGCTCAGATCTTTGTGTCGCTATTAGATCAGAGCCATTACTATACTTTTTAATTTCTCTGGCCATGGCCTTTGGAATATCGGCCTTTCTTACAAGAACTTCAAGTATCCCTCTTCCATCGTTTGAAAGCTCACTTTCAGGAATATTTGCAAAATGTTCTAATAGGTCTTGATCAGTTAGTGCAACTTTTGTGGTTAGGGCCTGCGCCAGTTTAAGAACCACAGAAGGATCTACTGTTACAACTAATCTTACTGCTAGCTTTGCAACTACCAATTGATCAGGCATTCGAACTAGGGCCTTCACAAGATTTGCAACTTGAGTAAAATCAGGAACCACAGTTATCTTATTTACTAGCTCTGCTACAACTGTTCGATCTACTTGCTTAGTAAGAATCTGAATGAGCATTTTAACTTTTGATTTATTAACTGTTATTGCCAGCCTATCTACTAATTTTTGAACAACAACAGGGTCTTTAACTTTAGTAAGAAGTCCAGATAACTTCATGACAACAGTTTCATCAGTGCTTGTTTCAAGCTGATCAACAAGTGCTGCAACTACTGCAGGGTCAGCTGTTTTATTGAGGGCCTTTTGTAAATCTGTAACTTCTTTTTCAGAGGCTTTATGTCCAAGGTACTCCGCTAACTGCTGTGCTACCATTGGATCAGTATTCGTTTGTAATCTCTTGATTAATGCAAATACAGAGCTATCAGCACTAGTCTGAAGAGATTGGGATTCATTACCATCTCTTTTAACAGCATATTTTTTCCTAAAAAATGGATTACCTAGAATGCTCAAACTTAATGAGCAGGTAATAATAATTATTAGCCGTTGCAAGATAAACTCCTCTTTCTCTTCATGGAGCTTATCTGCATTAATCGGTTAAAACTTGAGCTTTTTCGTCGGGATTGAAAAAATAGTTTACTTTGCCAATACCAATTGGCAGTTTAGAGTGAAATTTGAGCTATTCGTTGCTTTCTTATATTACTTAAGGCCTCTGTCCAAAGTTCAGACCTAAGCTTTAAAGTTGTCACAGCTGCTTTATGGGCTAAGTAGCGGTCCTCATCAGTCTTTATAAGACTACTTAAAATCTCTTGGGCCAAATGCCCATGCTCTGATCCATCTAGTTCAATATGTCGCTTCAGATAGTATTTTAGTTTAGGAAAGTTAAGATTTTGAGTTTCTAAATTCTCAACTATAGAAGTAAAAATTTCAGGAAGAAGCTTTTCTCTGCCATAAAAAAAAGCTGCAGCGACTTCTACAGGAGTGCCATTGAAACAAAGGTCTAAATGATATGAAACAAAATTCTTTTGGGCCATTTGCAAATGCCCAAGATCATAATTCATTAAGAAAAATTTTATCTTTTTTGTATTGGCCCCAACCTCTTCCATCGCATCTAAGTACATGGAGAAATGACTCATGGCCTTTCCTTGCTCATTTAAATCAGACTCTTCACTTAAGACAATTTCATTTATAAACCGAACAATCTCTCCTCTATAGGGAGCGGGTCTCCAGGGAGTATCAAGGCAAGTTAAATACCTCTGCAAAGTTTTAACTAAACTCATAAAATCCCAGACTGCAAAAATATGAGACTCCATAAAAAGCTTAAGGGATGGGACAGAATTTATTTGCTTGTAAAGTTCGTGATCCTTTAACTTATTTTCATAACTCTGTATTTCAGCTAATCCAAACATAAGTCCTCAGTTTTCCGGTGTTAACCGAAATGCTTTCTCCACTGAAAATAAACAATGAAGATAATTGTCATAAAAATAAAAGTTGCCAGTTTTCTCTTATTGATAGGTTCCATGGGTGACGATCATATTTCTCTTATTGCAAATTGTCATCAATAAGCTTAAGGACTAAGATAACTCATGGACAAAACTTGGATTATTTTTTTTGATGGCCATTGCCTAATTTGTGATAAGGCGGTGCTTTTTATTAAAAACAGAGACCCTGACCACAAATTTCTAGTAGCACCACTTTCTGGTGAGACGGCCAAGATAATATTGCCGGTTGATCTTCAAAATAATCCCCATAGTCTTGTTCTTTATAATAAAAATACTAAACAAATATATATTGCTTCTACTGCAGCGTTGAAAATCCTCAAAGAGCTTGGCCAGCCCTGGTCTTGGATTTTTTACTTTATCTATTTTCCGAAAATATTGCGTGATCCTATTTATTATTTTGTTTCGCGTATTCGCTACTTGCTCTTTAAAAGAAAAGATTTTTGCACAATCCCAAGCGAAAATCAGAAAAAATGGTTCCTTCCCTAAGCCATGAATATTTTTACTAAGACATGCTGACAATTATCGTCAAATTTGAGAAAATATATATGTTTTTACAATCTTAAATATTGATTTCAATTATTCAAAGGAAAAGGTTCTATGATTTCGATCAAAAAGGGTCTTGATCTCCCTATTAACGGAGCGCCTGAGCAGAAAATTTATGATGCTCCTAATATTAAAAAATTCGCAATTACTGGTCCTGACTACATTGGCATGAAACCAACAATGCTTGTTAAGCCTGGTGATAAAGTTAAAGCAGGTCAGGCTGTTTTTGAGTGCAAAAAGATTCCTGGTGTTAAATACACAGCACCTGTTAGTGGCGAAGTTAAAGCAATCAACAGAGGTGAAAGAAGAGTTTTTGAATCACTTGTTATTCAATCCGATGGAAAAAATGATTCTGTGAAGTTTAAAGCAATTGCTAAAAGTGATGAAAAGGAAATCAGAAAGAACCTGATTGAATCTGGGTTATGGACAGCTTTTAGAACAAGACCTTATAGTAAAGCTCCTGCCATTGATAGTAAGGCAAATAGTATTTTTGTTAACGCAATGGATACTCACCCCCTTGCAGCTGATCCACAGATTATTATTAATGAAACTGATAAAACTAAAGAGGCTTTCAAAGAAGGTCTATTGATTTTAACTAAGCTTTGTGAAAATAAAGTTTATATTTGTCATGAAAAAGCAGCCACTCTTTCCGGTCCTGACCATGATAAAATTAATTTTCAAAAATTTGAAGGCATTCATCCTGCAGGATTGAGTGGCACACATATTCATTTTTTAAACCCTGCCTCTGATAAAAAAGTCCATTGGACTATCGGATACCAAGACGTCATTGCTATTGGTATTCTTGCTTTAACAGGCGAGCTTTCAACAACAAGAGTTATTGCATTTTCTGGTCCTCAGGTTAAAACCCCTAGACTATTGAGAACTAAGCTTGGTGCTTGTTTGAATGAATTATCTGAAAATCAAATATTAGGCGGTGACACTAGATTAATGTCAGGAAGTGTTTTTGCAGGAAGGGCCGTGAGTAAACGTTTTTGTTTTCTTTCTCGTTTTGCAAATCAAGTAACTGCATTAAAAGAAGGCAGAGAAAGGGAGTTTTTGGGTTGGCACGCCCCTGGATTTGATAAATTTTCAATAAAGAATTTATTTATGTCCAAATTTTTTCCTAGTAAAAAGTTTAATTTCACAACAACGACTCATGGCTCTCCTCGATCCATGGTGCCAATTGGTATGTACGAAAAAGTTATGCCTTTAGATATTTTACCTACTCAACTTTTGAGAGCTCTTTGTTCGCATGATACTGATTCTGCGCAAAAACTAGGTGCTCTAGAGTTAGACGAAGAAGACTTGGCTCTTTGTACATTTGTTGATCCTGGTAAAGTTGATTACGGACCATTACTCAGATCTAATTTAGAGACAATTGAAAAAGAAGGATAATACTTATGAGTCTAAGAAAATTTTTAGACAGTCAGCATGGGCATTTTGTTGGAGATGGAAAACTAAAAGCATTCTATCCTCTCTACGAGGCTCTTGATACTTTTCTTTATACTCCAGGAGAAGTAGCTACAGGCTCAACTCATGTTCGAGATGGAATTGATCTTAAAAGAATGATGATCACTGTTGCTATGGCCTTGATGCCTGCAGTTTTTATGGCCATGTATAATACTGGTTATCAAGCCTTTGGTGCAATGGAGTCAATGGGGCTTGCTAGTCTAACTGGTTGGAGAGCAGAGCTCTTTATGTCATTAGGCTTTAGCTTTGATGCCAATAGCATTTTGGCCTGTACCATTTATGGAGCATTATTTTTTGTGCCTGTTTATATCGTAACGATGGCCGCAGGGGGTTTATGGGAAGCTCTTTTTGCAAGTGTTAGAGGCCATGAAATTAATGAAGGCTTTGTAGTTACAGGACTTCTTTTTCCACTTACATGCCCTCCTACTATTCCCTTATGGCAAGTTGCTGTCGGTATTAGTTTTGGAGTTGTAATAGGAAAAGAAATATTTGGTGGAACAGGGAAAAACTTTTTAAACCCAGCATTAACTGCTAGAGCATTTCTCTTTTTTGCTTATCCAGCACAAATCTCAGGAGATGCGGTTTGGACTGCCATTGATGGTTATTCTGGTGCAACTGCTTTATCCCAAGCAGCAAGCGGTGGACTAAGTGCTATTACATATTCTTGGTATGACTCCTTTATAGGACTTATTCCCGGATCTATGGGAGAGACATCAACCATAGCCTGTATAATTGGAGCCTTTATTCTAATTTTAACTGGCGTAGGCTCATGGCGAGTTATGCTCTCATTACTTCTTGCAACTTTCGCCATTACAAGTTTGTTTAACTTTATAGGTAGTGAAACTAATCCAATGTTTGAGCTAACTCCCATGTGGCATTTAGTTTTAGGCGGTTATGCATTTGGGCTTGTGTTTATGGCCACAGATCCTGTCAGTGCCTCTATGACCCAAACTGGTCAGTGGTTTTATGGAGCATTAATTGGAGTGATGGTTGTTCTTGTAAGAGTTGTAAACCCTGCATTTCCTGAGGGAATGATGCTTGCTATATTATTTGGAAATGTGTTTGCTCCTCTTATCGATTATTTTGTTATTAAAGCTAATATAAAAAGAAGGGAGGCTAGAGCATGAATAATAATAGTACTTCCAAAACTCTTATTGTTGCCGTTCTTCTTTCTATCGTTTGCTCAGTTTTTGTATCCACTGCTGCAATTGAACTTAAAAGTTTACAAGTAGAAAATAAAAGAATAGATGTTCAAAAAAACCTCTTACTAGCAGCGGGTTTACTTGATAACCCTAAAGCTGATAAGAAAGAAGTCACAGAAGCTTTTAAAGTTGTTGAAACAAAGCTTATTGATCTTTCAACTGGTGAAGAAGTAGATGGAGTTAACCCTGAAACTTATGATGCAGTTAAAGCTTCAAAAGATCCCAAGAGAAACTATAATATCCCCAGTAATCTTGATCTTGCTGGTATAAAAAAACGATCAGCTTATCAAAAAGTTTACCTTGTTAAAGATGGGCAAGAAGTAAATTCAATTATTTTTCTTATCCATGGCAAAGGCCTTTGGTCTACCATGTATGGCTGTATTGCCTTATCTCCTGATTTTAAAACTGTTAAAGGAATTGGCTTTTACCAACACGGGGAAACTCCAGGACTTGGTGGTGAGATTGAAAACCCAAAATGGCAAGCTTCTTGGGTAGGTAAACAAGTTCTCGATGAAAACCTAAAGCCTATTCTTGATGTTGTGAAAGGACAGGTTGATCCAAATAATCCAAACTCTAACTCGCAAATTGATGGATTAAGTGGAGCTACTATTACAAGTGTTGGTGTAGAAGGCACTATTTTGTATTGGCTTGGAGAAAATGGATACGGCCCTTTTATGCAACAATTTCTCAGCAACCAAAATATTAGCCAAGAGGGAGAAGTTTAGAAATGAGTATTAAAAAAACACTATTTGATCCCCTTTTTAATAATAATCCAATTGCATTGCAGATTCTTGGTATCTGTTCGGCCCTGGCAGTAACCACAAAACTAGAAAGCACTCTCGTTATGTGCTTGGCCGTGACTGTTGTTATCGCATTTTCAAACTTTTTTGTTTCGATTATTAGAAATCATGTTCCTAGTGCAATTCGAATTATCGTCCAAATGACTATTATCGCTTCGTTAGTTATTGTTACTGACCAGGTACTCAAGGCATTTGTTTATGATATCGCAAAAAGTATGTCAGTTTATATTGGTCTTATCATTACAAACTGTATTGTTATGGGAAGAGCTGATGCTTTTGCTATGAAAAATGGTCCTATTATAAGTTTTATCGATGGAGTTGGTAACGGACTTGGATATAGCATTGTCCTTATTTTTGTTGCTATCTTTAGAGAGCTTTTTGGATCAGGAACTATTATGGGTATTGTTATTTTACCTCTTACCCGTGATGGTGGATGGTACCCAGCTAATGGAATGATGTTACTCTCCCCCAGTGCTTTTTTTCTTATCGGATTCTTTATATGGATTCTTCGTACATGGAAAAAAGATCAGATTGAACATGAGAATTGATTTAGGAGAAATATATGCTTGAGCATTATTTGAGTTTATTTGTTAAAGCGGTCTTTGTTGAAAACTTGGCCTTGGCTTTCTTTTTAGGGATGTGTACTTTTCTAGCAGTTTCTAAAAAAGTAGATACGGCCATTGGGCTTGGGATCGCAGTTGTTGTTGTTCAAGGGATCACAGTTCCCGCGAATAATTTAATTTATAATTATCTTTTAAAAGAAGGGGCCTTAGGCTGGGCAGGACTTCCTAATACTGACCTCTCTTTTTTAGGTTTAATTTCTTATATCGGTGTTATCGCTGCTATGGTGCAAATCTTAGAGATGACTTTAGATAAATTTTTTCCAGCACTCTATAACTCACTTGGAATTTTTCTTCCACTGATTACTGTAAACTGTGCCATTTTAGGTGGATCACTTTTTATGGTTGAAAGGGATTATAACTTCCCTGAAAGTGTTGTTTTCGGTATTGGTTCAGGCGTTGGTTGGGCCTTGGCCATTATGGCACTGGCTGGTATTAGAGAAAAAATGAAATACTCTGATGTGCCCGAAGGACTTAGAGGTTTAGGTATCACATTTATTACTGTTGGGCTTATGGCCCTGGGCTTTTTGGCCTTTTCAGGTATTCAACTTTAAGGATTAAGTATGAATGAAGTAACCTTAGGTGTAGTTATGTTTACGGCCATTATTTTGGCCTTAGTTCTTATTATTCTTTTTGCTAAATCCAAACTTGTTGCCACTGGGCCAGTTAAGATTCTTGTAAATGGTGAAAAAGAAATAGAAATTCCGGCCGGTGGAAAACTTTTAAATGCACTTGCTGACAATAAACTATTTGTTTCCTCTGCATGTGGAGGCGGTGGAACATGTGCTCAATGTAAAGTGACAATTTCTGAGGGCGGCGGTGATATCCTTCCAACTGAACGCTCACATATTAATAATCGAGATGCTAAAGAAGGAGTGAGACTTTCATGTCAGGTTGCAGTTAAGCAAGATATGAAAATCGAAGTTCCAGAAGAAGTGTTTGGGGTCAAAAAGGTGAAATGTAAAGATGCTTCAATTCATAATGTTGCAACTTTTATTAAAGAATTAGTTCTTGAGCTTCCTGAAGGTGAAGATGTTCCCTTTCGTGCTGGTGGTTTTATCCAAATTGAACGTCCTCCAGGACTAGAGATTGATTATAAAAATTTTGATGTGGAAGAAGAGTATAAGGAAGATTGGGATAAGTTTAATATTTGGCAGTATAAGTCCTATGTTAAAGATGAAACCATTAGGGCCTATTCGATGGCCAACTACCCTGAGGAAAAAGGCATCATTATGCTTAATGTGCGTATCGCCTCTCCTCCTCCTAGTAAACCGAATGTAGAACCTGGAAAAATGTCATCTTATATTTTTGATTTAAAACCTGGTGATGATGTAACTATCTCTGGTCCATTTGGTGAATTTTTTGCAAAGGATACTGATAAAGAAATGATCTTTGTTGGTGGTGGAGCTGGTATGGCACCTATGAGATCCCATATCTTCGATCAATTTAGAAGAATCAAAACTGATCGAAAAGTTTCATTTTGGTATGGAGCACGCTCAGTTAGAGAAATGTTTTATGTTGAGGATTTTGATGCAATTCAAGAAGAAAATGATAATTTTGAATGGCATTGTGCCCTATCTGATCCCCTTCCCAATGAAAAATGGGATGGCTATACAGGATTTATTCATCAAGTCCTATTAGAAAATTACCTTAAGGATCATCCTAATCCTGAAGACTGTGAATACTATCTTTGTGGTCCACCAATTATGAATAAATGTGTTATCGATATGCTTCTAGACCTAGGTGTAGAAAGAGATGATATCGCACTTGATGATTTTGGAGGGTAATAATTAAATTATTATCCATAATTTTGTTATTAGTTTCTAGTTGTTCAAAAAAAATAGAGTTTAAACTTATAAGTGGTTCTACAATGGGAACCACTTATAATATAAAATACCTTCCTAATAATTCTTATCCATCTGAAGCTACTTTAAAAATTGAAGTTGATAAAATCCTTAGGGACCTTAATCAAGTCTATTCAACTTATATCGATGACTCTGAAATAAGTTTATTGAATCAGACAGACTCATCAACATGGATCAAAATTGGCCCTACTCTTAAACAAGTTTTAAAGGCCAACTATGAAGTTTATAAAGCATCTGAAGGCTATTTTGATCCTAGTGTCGGTCCACTGGTAAATCTTTGGGGTTTCGGTCCTGTTAAAACGACACAAGTTCCTACCGAGCGAGATATAGTTAAGACTTTAGAGCTAGTAGGCTTCGATCGATTTGAGCAAAAAAATGATTTTTCTAGTTTTAAAAAACCACATAAGCAATCATATCTTGATTTTTCAGCAAGCGCTAAAGGCCATGCAGTAGATACTCTGGCCATGCATTTAGACACCGAGGGTATTACAGAGTATATGATTGAAATTGGTGGAGAGGTAAGAGTAAAAGGTCAAAGAAAAGAGGCCTGGCGTCTGGCCATTGAGCGACCTACGACAGGCCCCACTCGCGCTGTTCAACAAGTTATTCTGCTTAAAAATGGCTCTATGGCCACTAGTGGGAATTACCGAAATTTCTTTAAAAAAGGTGATAAAAAATATGCACATACTATTAACCCTATAACAGGTCAGGCCACTCCTCATATGCTTTTGAGTGCAACAGTTATCCACCAAGACTGTCTTTACGCAGACTCATGGGCAACCGCTTTTATGTCTATGGGTGAACAAAAAGCATTAGAGCTTTCTAATCAGCTTGAAATTAAGGCCTATTTTATTGTAAGTAATGGAGAAGAATTAATTGAGCTAAGTAGTAATACTTGGCCATTTAAGGACAATAAATAGTATGGAAACATTTTTACTTACGTTATCTTTTTTTCTTATCATTATTTTTCTTATGGCCATCGGCTTTATTATTGCAAAAAAAACTCTTAAAGGATCTTGTGGTGGTCTTGGGACAATCATGGGTGAGGACTGTATGTTTTGTGATAAAAAAATTGAATGTGAAAAGAAAAGAAAAGAAAAGATTCTCCAGAATAAAAAAGGAGCTCCGAAAAGCTCCTCTATATCTTAAATCAATTTAAAATTAATTTAATTAAGCTAGAATATCATGCTTACGTACAGTTTTACGACCATTAGCTTTAGCTCTACTTGCAGCTTGCTCAACAATCCAATAAATATACTCGTTAACACCTTCTAGAGCGTCACCACCAACATTACATTTATGCTTTCTGATAGCATCTTTAAGCTTAGAACCAACTACAAGAACATCTTTTTTAGAAGCCTTTTTAGTTGTTGCTTTTTTCTTAGTTGCCTTTTTCTTCGTTGCTTTTTTGGCCATTTGAATTCTCCTTCATAAACGAAATTTTTCTAACTAATAGATTATTGAGGAACTTGAACCTATACGCAAATTATTTTTAATTATCTTAGGCAGAGCTTTGCATCATTAAAGCTCTTAAAACCATTGTTTTAAGGCTTTTTGGCCTGTACTTCAAAACAGGTTTGTGCTCTTTCAAGGTATTTTTTTTCAAAATGAGTTCTAGGTATATGGCCTTTATTGAGCTCACCAGAGAAAGTAATTTCAAGACCAACAAGAGGAAATCCTTCCAGACACTCTTTATAATAAGACTCTATATTGGTTGCTAAGCAAAGCTTGCTACCATTTCCCATAAGCTCTATTAAATAGCTTAGAAAGGGCATCCTGGGCCATCTCTGGTTCGCATTATTAGGTTCTGGGTTTGGATAAAGAATATAGACTCTAGAAAGAGAATTCTTAGGAGCATTATAGCAAAGCCAATTAATTGCATCTGCATGAACCAACGTGGTGTTCTTAGAAGGAAAAGATTGGAACTGTTTTTCCATTTTTCTAAATTTCTCTTTAGTTCTTTCAATTGCAATCAAATGTCTTTTAGATTCGTCTTTAGAATATTGCAGAGCATGCATCCCCGCACCAGCGCCTATTTCTACATCTATTGGTAGGCATGTATCTGGCCATTTCACACTAGACCTTGGGGCCGGTAATTTATGTTTTTGAAACTCTCGCATAGGAGCATAATAGCTATTTAGACAAGTATTTCAAGGCTGGACAGCAGGAATAGTTTAGGCATAATGCAAATAATGAAGATTTTACTAATTTTAATTTCCTTTAATTTAATGGCCCAAACAAAAGTTCTTTTTTTGGGAGATTCTCTTACTGAGGGCTACGGTGTCAGGAAAGAAGACGCCTACCCTGCTCTTATTGAAAAAAAACTTTCAGGTAGTGATAAAAAGATCAAGGCCATTAATGGTGGTGTATCTGGCTCTACAACTTCATCAGGATTAAGAAGATTAAAATGGCAATTGAAAGCTAAGCCTGAAATTCTAGTACTGGCCTTAGGCGCTAATGATGGACTAAGAGGTATTCCTGTTAAAACTAGCAAGAAAAACCTAGACGCCATTATAAGTTATGCTAAGACAAAAGATTTAGACATCCTACTAACTGGAATGTATTTACCAGAAAACTACGGTAAGGCCTATAGAGACCAGTTTTCAAAAATGTTCTCAGATCTTGCCAAAAAACATAAAATTTCTTTTATTCCATTTCTTTTAAAAGATGTCGCAAGAGTAAAAGACTTAAATATCTCTGACGGGATTCACCCTAATGAAAAAGGACATGAAATCATGTCAAAGACTGTTCTTAAAGAACTAGAGAAGCTCTTATGATTAAAGCAATTAACCTAAATAAAACTTTTACCCAAGGCAACCGTAAGGTTGAAGTTTTAAAAAGCTTAGAGCTTCAAATTAAAGATAATGAAACAACGGCCATCCTTGGGCAATCAGGAAGTGGAAAAACAACTCTTTTATCTCTACTATGTGGCCTGGACTCACCTGACTCGGGAGAAATTTTTCTCTCAGATACTTCCCTACAAAATTTGTCCGAACAAGAGCTTATTGAATTTCGATCTCAAAATATTGGAATAGTTTTCCAACAATTTCATCTTCTGGGACATCTAACAGCTCTTGAAAATATAGCTCTCCCCCTTGAAATTCTAGGAGATAAAAATGCCTACTCTAAGTCAGAAGAATTATTAAAAAAAGTAGGCCTTGCAAATAGAGGGGATCATCTTCCCTCAGAGCTTAGTGGTGGGGAGTGCCAAAGAGTTGGTTTGGCCCGTGCACTTGTAACTAAACCTAAGTATTTATTTGCTGATGAGCCAAGTGGATCTCTTGATGAGAAGACTGGCGAAACGGTTATGGAGTTATTATTTTCTTTGGTCAAAGAGTCTAGTTCCACACTTGTACTAGTAACCCATAATGAAGCTCTTGCAAAAAAATGTGATCGTTCACTTCATCTTGTAAACGGGCAATTTCAATAGTGATTATTTTCAAGCTTGCATTTAAAGATATTTTTAAAAATAAGAAGTTTTCAAGTTTTTTTGTCGCAAATTTAACTTTTGGGCTTATTGGGTTACTAACACTTAATATTTTTAATCTTTCATTTAAAGAAGGTCTCTCTCTAAAATCAAAAGAGATACTAAGTGCTGATTTATCTATTTCTGCAAGAAGGCTTCTTGAAAACCAAGAAATGGATAAAATTGAAGCAAGTTTTCCAATAAAAAGTAAAACAAGAACTGTGCAGCTTTTCACTATGGCCCAGGCCAATGGTATTGCTAAGCTTATTAGAGTAAGAGGTATTGAACCAAGCTATCCTCTTATAGGAGTGGTTGAAACACAAAAAAGTTCATCAAGAAAGAACTTACATTCCTCCAACTCAGTTTGGGTTTACCCAGAACTTGCTACGCAATTTGGGATCAAATCTGGGGACTCTATAAAGATTGGTAATAAAACCTTTAAAATTGAAGGGATTATTACAAAGGATAGCTCTGATGCTTCACGTGGCGTGACCTTGGCTCCCAGGGCCTACTTAGACCTTGAAAAACTTCTTTCAACTGGTTTAATAAGTGAATTTTCAACTTTATTTGATAATAGATATTATATTCTTAAAGAAAATGCCCTTTCACCTCAAGTCTTGCATGACAAACTTGAAAGTGAAATTCATGACACCACTATTCGTATTACATCTCCTAATGAAGCCAGTGAACAACTTTCAAATATCTTTGGAAGACTCAATGACTTTATGGGACTTGTGGTTTTAGTTGCTCTTTTTTTAAGTTTACTTGGGATGAATTACCTATTTAGATCCTATATCCATAAAAAAAGACGCGAAGCTGCTATTTTAAAATCTCTTGGTCTAACTCATTTTAAAATTCTTGGTGTTTACTCATTTGAAGTTTTTCTCTTTTCTCTTATCTCAACAAGTTTAGCATTTGGTGTTTCACTGTTAACACTTCCATTTCTTAAAGATATCGCTCTTAAATCTTTAAATATTGAATTCCCACTTATTGTTTCAACTGAAAATATTCTCTTTTGTTTTTTAATTGGAATTGCGGGCTCATTATTGGCGGCCCTTCCCTTGCTTCAATCCATACTCTCTATAAAAACCAGTACTCTTTTGAATATGGCCCCTGAGCTTAAATTTAAGAGCAAAACATTAATCTTATATATCCCCTCTCTTGTTTTCTTTTATTTATTGGCCCTCTATCAATCAAAATCATTTGTGAGTGGCACTGCATTTTATTTTTCTCTATTGGCCTGTGCTATTATTTTGTATATATTGGCCCAAGGCTTTCTTTTTCTTCTTGGAAAACTTAAGACTAAAAACATTGCTTTTCGATTGGGAATACGAAATATAAAAAGAGATAGAATTGGATCATTCTCTCTTTTTGTTACTATTGGTCTTGGCAGCCTGCTTTTAAACTTTATTCCACAATTGGAAAACTCTCTTCAAAAAGAACTCCAAGGCCCACAAAGTGATCTAATACCAAGTCTATTTCTATTTGATATTCAAGAAGAACAAGTAGACCCTCTTAGGTCATTTTTAAAAAAGGAAGGATCTGAACTTAAAGATATCTCCCCTCTTGTTAGAGCAAAGCTATTAAAAGTAAATGGTCAGAGTTTTGAAAAGAAAATTGACTCAGCATCTTTTTCAACTAGAGAAGAACAAAGTAGTCGCAGATTTAGAAATCGTGGAATTAATTTAAGTTATTATATGAATGGCCTACCAGAACACAAAATTGTTGACGGTAAGCCTTTTAGTGAAATTTATGATTGGGAGTCAGATAAATTACCTGAAGTCTCAATAGAGAAAAGGTATGCTCAACGGCTGGGTATTAAATTACAAGATAAACTCTTATTTGATGTTCAAGGACTTGAGGTAGAGGCCAAAGTTATTAATATCAGATCTGTAAACTGGCTTAGCTTTAGACCTAATTTCTTTGTGGAAATGCAGCCTGGCTCAATTAGTGATGCCCCTAAGATATTTATTGGTATTCTTACTCAGCTTACTGATCAAAAAAGAGCAGACCTTCAGTTTAAACTTTCTCAAAACTACCCAAGTATTTCTATTGTAGATATTTCAAGTGTAATTAAAGAAATTATTAAATTAACAAGCTCCCTTCAAAAAGCACTTATATTAGTTGCCATGGTTAGCCTGATTGTGGGACTTTTTGTTTTATATAGTATTTCTCATTTTGAATCTGTAAGAAAAATTCAAGAAGTAAATTTAGTAAAAGTTTTAGGTGGAAATAAAAAACTAATCTTTTCAATGTCTCTTACTCAATTTTTAACACCTGCATTTATTGCTAGTTTAGGAGGACTTATACTTAGCTGTGTGCTCTCTTATGGTATTTGCAATTATATATTTGATATTGCCTGGAGTATAAACCCAGTGGAGCCAATTTTAAGTTTGATTCTTCTAAATTCTTTAGCTTTTTTAGTTTCTTATATTGGATCTCAAAAAGTAATTCAATCCAGACCATCAGAAATTTTCAGATTAGGGTAAAAAAAACGGACCTTAAAAGGTCCGTTTTTATAAAAAATTTTAAAATTTAATTAACCGACGCGAAATTTTCCAGCTGATCTCTCAAGCTCTTCCGCTGCATCAATACAAAGACGAGTCCAAGGCATTTTTTCAAGACGCTTAATTTCAATAGGCTCATCTAATTCTTCACAGATCCCATAATTACCGTTCTCTAATTTATAAAGCGCATGCTCTACTTCCTTTAAACGACGTAGATCTCTTTCTCTAAGACCAAAACTAACATTTTGATTAATGTAAGTTTGTGCCTGATCACCATCTTCAACAACTTGGTCAGTAGGAACAACAATGTCCTCATTTGAACGCTCTCTCATTGCATTCAAAATCTCTTCTTTAAGCTGTAATAAGGTTTGCTTTTGCTTATCCAAGAACTTCTTATTGAAATAACCCTTACTCATTCGCATCCCTGCCTTGTTTGGATTTTTGCCTGACTCTCTTCCTTTAGCAAAAAAAGTATCAATAGATTAAAGCATAATGAGGCGGTCATTTCAAAGCAAGGAAAAATAGTACAGTACGATACTATTTGTAAGATTCTCCGACTAAATCGTTTTTCTTACTTTTATTGGTGTTTTTTATTTTACGAAGCATTTCAAGAGGCCATATCATTTTACCATTCAACTCTATTATTGAAGGATTAATAATGATGAAGTTTCAAAAAAATATTTTTTTGTCTATTTCTACTTGCTTTTTATTAGCCTCTTCTTATGCAACTGATTATCTTGTCAAAGTTAAGCCTGGCACTCGTAATAAGCTTGCTCGTTCGCTAAATGCCACTGACTCTTTTAAAACTGGCTTTGGTGAATTTATTGTTGTTTCTAAAAATAGAAACAACGATTCCATATTATCACGAAGCACAGACATTTTTTATTATGAAGAAAACATCATTATAGGAATTGATCCTATAGAAAACGAACTTGATGCTTTTTATAATATTGAAGATGAACTTTATGGAAAGCAATGGGCCTTAAAAAATGATGGTAAAAATGGTGGTGGATATATCACTCCTGGAGTAGCCGGTGCTGATATTAATGCTGAAATGGCATGGACCATTACTACTGGATCTAAAACTGTAAAAGTAGCAGTCCTTGATACAGGGATTGCATTCGATCATCCAGATCTTGTTAATAATATGTGGACTAACGAACTTGAAGCGAATGGAGTTGAAGGTGTAGATGATGATGGAAATGGATACATAGATGATATTCACGGCTACGACATAAAAAATGATGACGGTAGTCCCTGGGATGGTAACGGTCATGGAACTCATTGCGCTGGAATTATAGGAGCATCTCATAATAATTTCGGAACAGCTGGAGTTATGAAAAATGTTGAGCTTATAGCAGTTAAGTTTCTAGGTAATAATGGTAGTGGACTTTTGGCCGACTCTATTAAAGCTGTTGATTACGCAGTAAAAGTTGGAGCCGATATTTTAAGCAACTCTTATGGCTCTGATCCTTATTCTCAGGCCATGTTTGATGCAATTGAGTATGCAAACAGCCTTGGTATTCCATTTGTTGTTTCAGCTGGGAATGATTCAGAAAGCCTAGATTTTAATCCGGACTATCCTGCAAGCTACGAACTTCCAAATATAATTTCAGTAGGCTCAACAACTGGTTGGGAAACAAAATCAAACTTTTCAAATTGGGGTATAAGCAGTGTTCATGTCATGGCTCCAGGGAGCAAAATACTTTCAACTTGGCCATTTAACCAATATAGAGATTTATCAGGAACATCTATGGCCGCTCCTTATGTTGCGGGAATGCTAGGTTTATTAAAAACAATGGAGCCAAGCTTATCAGCTCAAGAAATGAAACAAAGATTAATTGAAACTTCTGTTTTTGTTAAAAGCATGGAAGTCTCATCAACATCTAAAGGAAGAGTCGACGCTTACAGAATGTTAGCCAATATAACAGATTAATGAGTTCAAGGAGGACCTTATGAAGCATTACGCTTTAATTTTCGCTCTCGTATCAACAGGTGCATTTGCGAAAGATTTTATTGTTAAGACAAAAGAAGGCATGCAGCGTTCTTTTTTAAACCAAGCGGCAAGAAGTTTAAGTATTAAGAAGAACTTTAAGACTAGCTTTGGTGACTTTGCTGTTGTTAGTGGCGACGAGAGAACTATTCATAATGTTCTTAGATCTAACTCAATGGTTGAGTACTATGAAGAGGATGGCTACGTAGATATTAGCCCTATTGAAGAATGGGAAGTTGGTGAAGACTTTACTCCTTGGGATGATCTTTTTCCAAGACAGTGGGCCCTTAGAAATTCTGGGAAGAATACTCTCGTTTTTGCAACAGGTGTTAAAGGCAAAGATATCAATATCGAACCGGCCTGGGGTGTTTCTAAAATTGACAGAATTATTAAAGTAGCCGTTATTGATACCGGTATTGATTACGAACATAAAGACCTTAAAGGTAAAATGTGGGTAAATATTGAAGAAGATAATGTTACTCATGGTGTCGATGATGACGAAAATGGTTTTATCAATGAT
>CAYGJN010000003.1:0-2493 GCA_964350135.1 uncultured Bacteriovoracaceae bacterium
TGCTTTTTTCTTTGTAGCTTTTTTCTTAGTTGCTATTTTAGCTACTTTCTTCTTTGTAGCTTTTTTCTTAGTAGCTTTCTTTGCTGCTTTCTTTTTAGTAGCTTTTTTCTTAGTTGCTTTCTTAGCTACTTTTTTCTTAGTAGCTTTTTTCTTAGTTGCTTTCTTTTTTGTTGCTTTTTTCTTAGCCATAAAAAATCCCCTCTGATTTTGGAAAATGGTTTTAAAATTACTGTTTAGAGCAATACCCATGTATTTTACCTACGTTTTTAGTATGTTTTCAACTATCTTTTTTAAAAAGGTGAAGAAAAAATGCTTTTCATCCCATAAAACCCCTAGCAATAGCAGTTTTCAAAGCTGGTTTTGTTGATAATGTTTGCTAGATCTACTAGTGTAGCTCTTCAAATCACATAACTATTGACCATATAAAAGAGGATCTAATGGAAGACAAACTCTACACACCTAAAGAAGGTGAGGCTCAGTTAACCCTACGCGCTGTTCTTATTGGCTGCTTTATTGGCTCTATCGTCTCAGCAATGAATATTTACTTTGGTCTGCGTACAGGTTGGGGTTTTGGAGGTTCATTAATCGCTGCAATCCTTTCCTACTCCTTCTTTCAAGTGATTAGCACAAAAAATGAATTCGGTGTTTTAGAAACAAATATCTCTCAAACTGCTGGCTCAGCAGCAGGATCTATGTCTTCAGCGGCTGGTCTTGTTTCTGCTATACCTGCTATGAAAATGCTGGGATTTGAACTTTCTATGTCTGAATTATTCTTTTGGGCCTTGTCTGTCGCTTACTTAGGAGTCTTTTTTGCTGTTCCTTTAAGAGAGCAGATGGTGGTTGTGGAAAAACTTAGATTTCCTACGGGTACTGCGACTGCTGAAACTATTGTAGCAGTCTTCGCCAAAGGAAAAGAGGCCATGAGAAAGTCAAAAATGCTGCTTTTAATGGCCATGATTGCTGGTGGACTTACTATTTTAGCGTATTTTATTCCCGCAGTTGGTCACCCACCAATCATTAAATGGATAGGCTTAGGTGCAATTTCAGCTTGGGGTTTTTCAATATTGATAAGTCCGATGATGTTTGGAGCAGGAATCCTTATTGGTCCAAGAGTAGGAACTTCACTTTTTGTGGGCGCTATTCTTTCATGGGGAATCCTAGGGCCGTGGATCGTTGAACAAGGTTGGGTAACAAATCAGATCATGAGTTACAAAGAAGGCCCTCGTGGATGGATTCTGTGGCCAGGTGTGGCCCTTATGGTGACAGATGCTCTTATGTCTTTGGTTTTGTCTTATAAATCCATTCTTAACTCATTCAAACGAGTTGATACTAAAAATGTTAAAATTGACGATACCCTTATTCCTAAAATTTGGTGGATGGGCGGTCTTGGTTTAGCATCCATTGCAACTATTACTATCGCTAAACTTGTCTTTGATATTCCTCCAATGCTTACAATTATTGCGATTGCACTTTCTGCGGTTCTTTCTATGATTGCCACAAGATCTACTGGAGAAACTGATATCAATCCAATTGGCGGCATGGGCAAAGTTACTCAAATGGTTTTTGGAGGGCTCGCTCCAGGGAATATGTCTACTAATCTAATGGCAGCTGCCATTAGTGGAGCTGGTGCCTCTCAAGCAGCTGATATGATGCAAGATCTTAAAACTGGTTATATGTTAGGAGCTTCTCCTAAAAAGCAATTTAAGGCCCAATGTTTTGGAATTCTGGCCGGTCTTTGCTTTGCTATTCCAGTTTATAAGCTTTTTGATAGCGCTTATACAATTGGTGAAGGTGATGTTCCTGCACCTGCTGCCCATGCATGGAGAGCGATGGCAGAAATATTATCTAAAGGCCTTGACGCTCTTCCTCCACATTCACTAAATGCAGTTATTGGGGCCGTGATTGTAGGAGTGGTTCTTTCTCTGCTCAAGAAAGTAGATTTAATAAAACCGTGGCTTCCAAGTGGGCTTGCTATGGGTATTGCTTTTATTGTTCCGGCCTATTATTCAGTGGCCATGTTTATTGGTGCAATGTTTTTAGTACTTTGGAATAAGAGAAATCCAATAAATTGCGCAGCTCTTGGCTTTGCTGTAGCCTCTGGCCTTGTGGCCGGTGAGGGACTTATGGGAATTGTAACGGCTGCCTTCACTCTTCTGGGAATAAAGCCTTTAATGTAGATTAAAATACCTCAGATGCCTTCTCCTTAACTTGGGGAAGGCCATCATTTATCTTTATCCAATCAACTTTTTCTTCAATACTTACATGTTCACTTGGCTCTCTATCTAGCTTATCTTGAAGACTTGCAATATTAATATAAATTTTATGAGGTGAGTGCTTCGTTGATTGAAAAAGGGAAGACCCACAATGACAACAACGCATCCAAATAATTTCTTTAGAAGACTCATATTTATGAACCAGCTCTCTACCATTAATGATTTTAAATTGTGTAATAGGCACTGAAGTCCAAGTAACAAATGCAGCACCTTGAATTCG
>CAYGJN010000003.1:2593-47414 GCA_964350135.1 uncultured Bacteriovoracaceae bacterium
ACAATGACAATGACCTAAAATAGTTTTCATTACACAAGAAGATCTTCCGAAGCATTTACAGCTCCACCAATAATTTTAACAACGCCTTCTTTTGCAAGTGGACGGACAACACACATTATTTTATCTATGGCCGCATCCACATGTCCTCTTTTTTGAGGAGGTCCATCGAGTACTCCTCTAATTAGTTCTGCATCGTCTTTAGCAACACTTTGTAAAAATGTTTGTTGAAGAGCTGGACTTCCTACTCTTAAAGCAAGCCCAATAGCTTCTGGGTCTATTCTTTTTAAAATTAAATCTACCCCTGCTCTATCTAATTGAACAAGGTCATCAAAAATAATAATATCGTCACTTAAAGTAACAAAAAAACTGGGATTTATTTTTGCAAGTCGAGATTTAATCTCGTTGATAGTTGGTCGATTGCATTTTTCGAGTAGTCTGATGCTTCCATCAATATCAGGAACTGTCTTTGTTAAAAATCCTTTAATTTTTTCAACCTTACGCTCTACTTCAGCATTATCAAATTCCATTTTTTTTCTCCTATAAAAGTATTTTAACTTTGGAATACTTCTCACTCAAGAATAAGAATATTTTGCGACAGGAATCTCTGCTGCAACTAGAACTGAAAACGCTCTAAATTTAAATTGTGTTCTTTATAATAAGGAATGAGTTTGCGCTCTATAAGCTGTTTTGCTAGATCAAAATTGATATCTTCAAGTTTTTTATTCTTACATAAAGTCTCAAGAATTTCTTCTTGGATCTCACCAATTTTCTCATCATGAAAATAGTCAACTAAAGTATATGTAACTAGTGCATATCGGGATCTATATTCATTAGGAAATCGTTTTTCTAATTCATACTCAACTGATTTTTTAAAAAGAAAATTCTGATCTCCAACCCTACTACTCATCGTTTTACAATTATCAATAGACATATTTGCAATAGCATCAGCATTAGGTTTTCGTATTTGACAATACTGCTCTAAGATAGCTTCCCAAGAATCATCAGAGTCTAACAAATCTAAAAGAGTGCTTACATCATTAAAGCCACAATTAGTTCCTTGTCCAAAAAAAGGAACAATAGCGTGGGCCGCATCTCCAATAAGGGCCACTTTCTTATTATTCCAAGGCCAACAACGTATAGTTCCTAAAAAGCCATTGGGGTTTTCTATAAATTCTGAAATATATTCCGGCATAAGATCAAGGGCATCAGGGTAGTTTTGAGCAAAATAAGATCTAATCTTTTCTCTTGAATCAAGTTCTGTAAAATCTTCATCTGGCATATAGAGAGTCATGGTAAAAGAGCTATCTAAGTTTGCTAAGGCCATTAACATATGGCTGCCTCGTGGCCAAATATGTAAACAATCCATCTGCAAAGGATACTCACCATTTTTTGCAGGCATTGAGAGTTCTTTATAACTTATCCCTAAAGGTTCTTGAGAAAGTGTCATAGAATCATTTAGTAAATTCTTGATGTTTTTTCTAACAAGAGAGCCTGCGCCATCTGCTCCTAAGAGAACTTGAAAAGTATATTCATTGCCAGATTTAAACTTTATTATATTTTTATCAAAATCAATTGAACTTAACTCTTCATTAAAAGTAATTTTAGTTCCAAAAGATTCTGCTTTATTCATTAGCAGCTTATTAAGTTCCCCTCTTGAAACAGAAAGATTACGCTCAGATTTATCTCTACCATAAGGCTGAAAAGTCAGATCTCCCGAAATAGAATGCATCATTCGTCCAATTACAGGAGTGGTAATTTCTAAAATATCTTCATAGAGTCCAAGATCTTTAAGGGCCTTGACTCCCTTAGCAGTAAGAACGAGATTAATAGATTTTCCTCCATTCAAAGACTCAGACCTCATATCATCTCTTTTTTCATAAAGAGAAACTTCATAGCCTTTCTTTCTAAGAGAAAGGGCCAATAATGAGCCCACAAGACCAGCACCTATAATCGTAATATTTTTAGATCTAGCCATTTTCCGCAATCTCTTTAATTGTTTGTACTAATTTAAAAACATCAGTGTATGAATTATAAAGGGGAGCGGCACCTATTCTTAAAATATCCGGTTCTCTAAAATCCACAATGACATCTTTTTGTTTAAAAGTTTCAACAAGTTTTTTAGGATCAAGGGACACACGAATTGAAAGCATTGCCCCTCTTCTTTGAGTCTTTTTATCAAAACTTGGAGTTTGTATTCTAACAAACTCTTCACAGCTCTCTTTTAAGAGCCATTCTAAATAAGAGGTGAGATGGTTTCTTTTTTTTACAATGGCCTTCATGCCAACTCTATCAAATATCTCCATTGAAGATCTTAATGCCGCTAGTGGCAGAATTGGAGGATTGGAAAGCTGCCATGCCTCAGCAGTAGGAATAGGATCAAAATCTGGTCCCATTTTAAAACGATCTGACTTATTTGTTCCCCACCAACCCTCAAAACGAGGTATATCTTTTTTTCCTAAATGGTTTTCGTGAATAAAACAACCTGCAAGCCCACCAGGACCAGAGTTTAAGTATTTATAAGAACACCATACTGCAAAATCAACATTCCAATCATGTAATAAAAGCTCAAGGTTTCCTGCCCCATGAGCAAGATTAAACCCAACAAAAGCATTAAATTTATGACCTAGCTTAGTAATTTCTTGCATATCAAAGCATTGCCCGGAAAGATAATTACAATTTCCAAGCATAATAAGAGCAAGAGAGTCACCAAGGGTATCTATTTGCTCTTTAAGGTCTTCATCACGAATTGTCATCTCCCCTTCTCTAGGTTTAAGTTCAACGACAACTTCATTAGGATCAAACCCATGAAACCTTGCTTGGCTATCAACAGCATATTTATCGGAAGGAAAAGTATTATTTTCTATAAGAATTTTAAATTTTGATTTCGTAGGTCTATAAAAGCTCACAAGCATAAGGTGAAGATTAGAAGTGAGAGTATTCATGGCAACAACTTCTGATTCACGAGCTCCAACTAACTTAGAAAAACTGGTGGTTATATTCTCATGATAAGGAAGCCACGGATGACGGGCCTCAAAATGCCCCTCAACACCTAGCTTAGACCAATCTTCTAGCTCATAGTCTACGAACTCTTTTGTTTTTTTAGGCATGGCCCCTAAGGAATGTCCCGCAAAATATAAACACTCTTCATTATTTTTTCCTTTAGGGATATGAAATTCTGAGCGAATGCTTTTTAAAGGATCATTATTATCTAATGCCAAGGCTCCTTGGGAGCTATTATCAAGTTTTGTAAATTCCATTTATTCCACACTCACTTTCACATTTTTAAGTCCTTGTACTTCTAAACCAATATCCATTCCAGTCTCAAGTGCAACTGCAGGAGTTGCTGCGCCTGCAAGGACAATCATGCCTGCTTCAAGCTTTTTTCCTCTTAGTGAAAGTAGCTCGCACAGCTCAACAACAGAAAGTACTGGATCATCAGAAATTGCCTTAGAATTACCCGATTGAGCAATCTCAGTATTAACTCTCATTTCCATTTTAAGATTTACAAGATCAAGGTTTTTAAAATCAGTATGTTTTTCACCCAATACAAAATGTGATGAAGAGGAGTTATCACTAATAACTTCTTCCATAGAAAAATATTTAAACTGCTCATAGCGAGAGTCTAAAATTTCAAGAGCTGCACAAACTCCAGAACAAGAATCTAAAACTTGCTCTCTTGTCACTACTCCTTCAAGTTCTTTTTCAATATAAAAAGCAATTTCAGGCTCTATTTTAGGATGAATAGATCCTTTTAAAGAGAAAAGACCGTTATTACTTATCTCCATTTTATCAGTGAGAACACCGTATAACGAAGAGTGAAGATTCATTTGCTCACGTTTGGCCTTAGACGTAAGACCCATTTTATAAGCAATTATTTTCTCACCGGACTCCAATCGTTTCTGAATTCCAAGCTCTTGAATACTATAGGCATCAGCTTGGGCAATGTCTGGGTAAATATCCTTAAACTGGGCTATGCCTTGGGCATCAGAGCGGGCCTTATCTAAGGTGTTAGCAATTTTTATAATAGTTTCATTGTCCACTAGGGATCTCCTTCTTTGCCATCTCAATTTGGAATGATAGGCTATTCTAACGATTTTTTTTTATCCCTACAATTGGATATAGCTTTGAGCGAAGACCTAATAGATATTAGCCCCTTGATCAGCGAATCTAGTGCTGTATTTCCTGGTGATACACCTTTTAAAAGATCAATTTCTATGGATTTTAGTCTAGGTCATCATTTAGGGCTCTCTAGTATACAAACCACTGTTCATATTGGTGCCCATACCGATGCGCCTAATCATTACTCTGAGCAAGGGGTAGGAATTGCAAAAAGGGATCTTCATTTTTATATCGGTCATTGCCAAGTCATTCATGTTGAAATTGCTCCTGGACAAAGAATTAGGCCATCACATATTAAAGAAATCACCTCAAATAGGATCTTATTTAAAACTAACTCATTTCCTGATCCCAATAATTGGAATGAAGATTTTAATTCATTATCAGCTGAGCTAATTGATTTTTTAAAAAATAAAAACGTAATCCTAGTTGGAATTGACACTCCTTCAATTGATCCTGCTAATGATAAAGAGCTTGAGTCCCATAAATCTATTGCAGCTAATGATATGGCAATACTAGAAGGCATTGTTTTAGAACATGTAAAACCTGGTCATTATGAGCTCATCGCACTTCCTCTTAAACTTAAAGATGCAGATGCCTCTCCTGTTAGAGCAATACTTAGACCATTGGAGAAATTATGATTGAAATTCAAAACTATATTGATGGAAAATTACAACCTGCACTAGACGGAAGTTTTTTAGACAATTTTAATCCTGCGACTGAAGAAGTTTACTCACAAATACCTGATTCAAAAAATAACGATATTGATCTTGCTGTTAAGTCTGCCCAAAAAGCCTTTCCGCTTTGGAGTGCTCTTTCTAAAAAAGAGAGAGTCTCTTATTTGATTAAAATTGCTGACCTTATTAAAAAAAATGCTAGTGAGCTTGCAAGAGCAGAAAGCATTGATAATGGAAAACCAATAAGTCTTAGTAGTTCAGTTGATATTCCCAGGGCAGAGCTAAACTTACGTTATTTTAGCGAAGAGGTCTTAGAGTTTGGTGAGAAAAATTATCAAGACATTGGTCAAGGTGATAATACAACTTATTTTGCCCCTCTGGGTGTAGTGGGAGTTATCTCTCCTTGGAATCTACCGTTATATCTTTTTACTTGGAAAATCGCTCCGGCCCTGGCCCTTGGTTGCACCGTTATTGCTAAACCAAGTGAAGTAACACCAATGACTGCATTTTTATTTAGCAAACTATGTATTGAAGCAGGTCTTCCTGCAGGTGTTTTAAATATTGTCCATGGAACAGGAAATAATGTTGGTGACGCCATGACATCTCATCCAGAGATTAAGGCCGTCTCTTTCACTGGATCTAGTAGGACTGGAAAGATTATTGCAAAAAATTGTGGCGCTAATCTAAAAAAATACTCACTTGAGATGGGTGGAAAAAATGCCAATATAATATTTGCTGATTGTGATTTTGAAAAAGCATTAAAAACAACACTTAGATCAAGTTTTGCCAATCAAGGACAAATTTGTCTTTGTGGCTCGAGAATTTATATTGAAAGACCTCTATATGAACGTTTTAAAAATGCACTTATTGAAAAGACGAACTCTCTTGTTCAAGGAGATCCACTCCAAGAGACTACTCAGCAAGGAGCAGTTGTTTCAAAAGAGCATTTTGAAAAGATAATGTCTTATATAGAGATCGCTAAATCAGAGGGCGGAACTATTCTTTGTGGAGGAGAGCGTTTTGGTGATAAAGGCTATTTTATTCAACCTACTCTAATTGAGGGACTCTCAACAAATGCAAGATGCAATCAAGAAGAAATTTTTGGGCCTATGGCCTGCCTTATTCCCTTTGATAGTGAAGAAGAAGTTATTGAAGAGGCCAACAACTCTCAGTATGGACTAAGCTGTAGTATTTGGACCAAAGATCTAGAACGTGGTGAAAGAGTTGCTAAAAAAATTGAAGCTGGTGTACTTTGGGTAAATACATGGATGAGCCGTGATTTAAAAACTCCTTTTGGGGGTGTTAAAGATTCAGGGAGGGGACGTGAAGGTGGCCGTTATAGTTTAGAGTTTTTTAGTGAAATTAAAAATATTTGTTTAATGAGAGATTAAGATGAGTGATATTACACATTCAAACACTGCCCCTGAACCTGTTGGTGCTTACCCCCACGCAAGACGTGTTGGTAATTTGCTTTTTCTTTCAGGAGTAGGTCCAAGAGAAAAAGGTACAAAAACAATCCCTGGAGTAGAGCTTGATAAAGATGGAAGTATTAAAAGTTATGATATTGCAGCTCAATGCCATAGTGTTTTTAAAAATGTAAAAACAATTTTAGAAGATGCAGGAAGTAGCTGGGATAATCTTGTTGATGTAACAGTTTTTCTAACAAATATGAAAGATGATTTCAAAATTTACAATGAACTTTATAAACAATACTTTGAAAAGGCCCAACCTTGTAGAACCACTCTAGAAATTAATTGTCTTCCCACTCCTATTGCTATTGAACTTAAATGTATTGCAACTATTGGAGAAGATAAATGAGCATCCAAAGACCATTTAATTTTAAAGGATGGATTGAAGAAAACAGGCACCTTTTAAAACCCCCAGTGGGAAATAAATGTGTTTATAAAGACGGCACTTATATTGTTATGGTTGTTGGTGGTCCAAATAGCCGGACAGATTTTCATGTCAATGAAACTGATGAGTTCTTCTATCAATTGGAAGGAGATATTTTTCTTCGGATTATCAATAAGCTTGGTGCGGTAGAAGAAATCCAAATTAAAGAAGGTGATATTTTCATGTTACCAGGTGGTGTTCCCCACTCCCCTCAGCGATCTAAAAACTCAGTAGGTTTAGTTATTGAACTGACCAGGCTAGAACATATGAAAGATGGTCTTCAGTGGTATTGTGCTAAATGCACAAATAAACTTTATGAGGAATTTTTTCATCTTAAAAATATTGAAACTGATTTTGGCGCTGTTTTTGATCGTTATTTTAATAGTGACCATACAAAATGTGAGAAATGTGGTCACCTAAATGGCAAAGAGTGGAACCCTTAATGAAAATTGATATTCACACCCATATATTGCCTCCAGAGATACCTAAGTTTAAAGACAAGTTTGGCTACGGAGGTTTTATTGAACTCATCAGAGACCATAAAAACTGCTGCGCCGATATGGTGGATGATTCAGGAAAGTTTTTTAGAAAAGTTGATGATAATACATACCTGCCCGAAGCAAGAATAAAAGACTGTGACCATCATAATGTTGATATTCAAGTACTCTCAACTGTTCCTGTTATGTTTTCTTACTGGACTAAACCAGATGACGGACTCTATATATCACAGCATTTAAATGATCATATCAGCTCTGTAGTAGAGAATTTCCCTAAACGTTTTATTGGTCTTGGAACACTTCCCATGCAGGCACCCAAACTTGCAATAAAAGAACTTGAAAGAATTAAGTCATTAGGACTTTTAGGAATTCAAATTGGTACTCATATCAATGATATGAACCTCGATGATGAAAAACTTTTTCCTATTTTTGAAGCCTGTGATGCTCTTGGACTCTCCGTTTTTATTCACCCATGGGATATGATGGGTGCACAGAAAATGCAAAAATACTGGCTACCTTGGTTAGTTGGAATGCCTGCAGAGAGTTCACTTGCAATATGTTCTCTTATATTTGGTGGAGTCTTTGAACGTCTACCCAATCTTCGTGTGGCCTTTGCTCATGGTGGAGGGTCTTTTCCAATGACGATTGGTCGAATTGAGCATGGTTTTAATGTTAGACCAGATTTATGTGCTATTGATAATAAAATAAACCCTAAAGACTACCTCGGAAAATTCTACTTAGACTCACTTGTTCATGATCCAAAGGTATTGGAGTATATAGTTGATCTAGTAGGAGCTGATAAAGTTTGTCTTGGAACAGATTATCCATTTCCTCTTGGAGAGCTAGACCCTGGTAAACTTATTGAGAACTCAAGTTTTTCAAAAGAAATAAAAGAAAAGCTTTTAAGTAGCAATGCTTTAAACTGGTTAAATATTGATAGAAATTATTTTCTTAAAGGTTAGTTATGAATTTAAATCTTAAAGGTAAAACTGCTCTTGTTATGGGATCCTCACAAGGTTTGGGTCGCGCTTGTGCAGAGTCATTAATTAATGAGGGTGTTCGGGTAGCATTATGCTCAAGATCGAAAGATTCTTTAAGTAATACCGCCCAGGAGATAGGAGCAGAAACTTTTTTCCCATGTGATCTTACAAAGCCTTATGCTGGAAAAGATGCTACAGAACAGGCCCTTAAGCATTTTGGAAATCTTGATATTTTAGTAACTAATACTGGAGGCCCTGCTAAAGGAGACTTTAAAGATATCTCAAGAGAACAATGGCTAATAGATTTTGAATCAATATGGATGTCAGTAGTTGAAGCTACTCAAACGGCCCTACCTATTATGCAAAAAAACAAATATGGCCGAATTTTAATGATTACATCTATTGCAGCTCAGATACCTCTGCCTGGTCTTACAACATCTAATGGACTAAGAGCTGGTCTTTATGGATTGGCCAGATCAATGGCCAAAGAATATGCAAAAGATGGTATTACGGCCAACCTGCTACTTCCAGGCTATACCAGCACAGACCGGCTAAAAGCACTCAATCTATCAGATGAAAAAGTAAAATCTATGGTACCTGCTGGACGACTAGGTTCTCCTCATGAGCTTGCAGATCTTTGTGCATTTTTGGCCAGTGAGAAAGGATCATATATAACAGGTCAGAGTATTGCTATTGATGGAGCAGCTTCTATTTAGAGATAATTTTTCCCTTTAGTCAGTGAATAAAGACATGGAATGATAACAAGAGTAATCACTGTTGCAAATGCTAACCCCCATCCCATAACAAGCATCATCTCAGAAAGCATGGAGTCATACCCTGCAAATCCATAAGCAGTTGGAAGAATAGCTGCCATAGTCGTAAGGGTTGTAATAATAACAGGTCTTAACCTAGATGTAGCTGCATCAATAAAACTTAAACTCTTATCTTTAAAAGAACGCTCTAGTTTATCTATCATAATAATAGAATCATTTATCACAACACCTATCATTCCTAATGCTCCTATGGCCCCAAAAAAACCATAGACACTCATTCCATGTGTAATAAGAACCATAATGGCACCACCAAGGCCAAATGGAATGATTGCAAGAATTAAAAATGGAGTCGTTAAAGAATTAAACATAATAATAAGTACAAAATAAATTAAAAAGACAACTAGTATTAACGAGTCTCTAAAATTTGATTGAGAATCACGTGAATCTTCAATCTCACCAATAAATTTTAATATTGATGAGGGATAAGATTTTGAAATAAGAGGAAATAACTCTGCTTCTAATTTCTCTGCTGCTTCTAAAGGAGTAACCCCACTACCAGGCTTAACATCAGCATAAATAACAATCGTTCTCTTCCCATTAATACGACTAATATTTACTGGTCTTTTAACTTCTTCAATACTTATAAATTTATCAAGAAGAATTAATTGCTTTTGTTTATTTTCAACCTTCAACTTTAAAAGAGCGTCTAAACTTAATTTATAACTGTCAGGAACAGTTAGTCTAAGTTCCACTTCTTCATCACCTTTATTAATTGTATAGAGGATCGTCCCCTCTACAAATGTTCTTAAGGCCGTGGTCACAGAATTTGGATCAATATCAAAGCGAATTAAAGATCCTTGATCAATTTTAAAAATAAACTCTTTTTTAATAAGAGGTCTTTCAAGCTCTACTCCTTCAAGGTTATTATCAGCATCCATATATTCTTTAATTTTCTTGGCAATCTGAGCTCTCAATTCATCATTGTTTTCTTGTACTTGTAACTCAATTGCACTTCCTGAGTCTCTTCCCCAACGGCTATTAAGAATTTTTACAGAACTAAGCTCTTTGAACTCCTTTGACTTTTTAGTCCATTTTTCTTTTAACTGCTTAAGTGAGACTTCTCTTTCATCAGCTCTAGTAAGCTCAACAGAGATGCCAGCTTCATTTTCTTTAACAGCGCCACCTCTGCGGCTTTGACCGATACGACTTCTTACAGCTGTAACAATACCTGGGCCTTCTGAATAAAACATATCGTCAAGTCCTGAAATATCATATGCTGTTTCATACCGATTTGTCCCTTCGGCTGTTTCTACCTTAACAAAAACTTCACTACTTTCTTCCCTCGGGAACATGCTAAATTTCATCTGTGTAGCAAAAAGATAAAATAAACCAATAATAAGTATAAGTGCACCTAGCAAGATAGGGATGCGGAAGTTTAAAATCTTTTCAAGAAATTGACTGTATCTTTTTTCCCAAACTAAAAACCATGTATTCTTTGAATAAGAAAATTTATCAAGAAAAGGGGTTTTCCCTGATAAATGTGCAGGAAGAATAAAGTATGATTCAATCAAGCTTCCGATCAACATTAAAATTACCATCAATGGCATATAAGATACAAATTTACCAAAATGTCCGTCGAAAAAAAACAAGGGTAAAAAAGCAATACAAGTTGTTACTATGCTTGCAAGTATTGGTGAAAATACTTCTAGTGTCGCATCTACTGCAGCTTTATGTAGTGGAACACCAGCTTCTTTATAACGAGTTATATTTTCAGCAACAATAATAGCATCATCAACTACAATTCCTAACACAATAATGATCCCACAAAGAGTGATATTATTGACTGTATAACCAAACAAAAAAGCACAAATTATTGTAAAAGCTAAAGAAAATGGAATACCTGAGGCAACCCAAAACCCAGTTGCAGGGTTTAGAAAAAGCATTAATACAACAAATATTAAAACAAACCCTATAACCATATTCCAAGTAATAATAGATAATCTGTTTTGAACATCTGATGATTCATCATCCATTAGATAAATTGATACATTAGAGTCAGAGTTAATCTTGTTAAATCTATCTACAAAACCCACAACAGCATCTTTAGCAGTTAAGATATCTGATGAGATGGATTTTTTAACATTTAAAATAATTGCTTCATGTCCATTTACTTTATAAATACTATTAACTCTTTCAAACCCAGGGGCGATATCAGCGATTTGTGAAAGTTTCAACCTTGGTCCAGTGTATGAACCTTTTAAAATCAAGTTCTCTAAAGACTCAACCGTATCTAATTCATTTAAGGCAGTAACCTTAGATTCTTCACGATCATTAAGAGAACCTATAGGAGTTCTAATATGATTTTTTCTTATTTGGTTAAAAACTTCAGAGATCGAAATTTGATACTTATTAAGTTCACTGGGGCGAATAAGAACTTGAAGTTCTGGTTCTAAATAACCAGATTTTTCAATACTACTGATTTGAGGTTGTGCAACGATTTGATTCTCAAAAGTATGAGCATACTTTTGTAATTCCAATCGAGACTCATAATCTAGAACTTTTTTCTTTTTATGAACAAGGGCAATATCTATAATTGCTTTTTCGCTAGATTTAAACTGCCTAAATCTTGGAATCTCACGTACATCATCAGGAAGCTTTACTCTTAATACTGCATCTTTGATTTCTTGAATAACTTCTTTTTTATCTTCTACATTTGGATTTATTGAAATGCGAAAAGAGCTGCTTGCAAGACTTGATGTACTACTAATTTCTTCAATGCCACTTACTGATTTTAACTCTTCTTCAATTGGTTTTGTTACAAAAAGCTCTACATCCTCAGCTGGTGCACCTGGATAACTTACAACTACTCTTAGCCAGTCCATTGCAAACTCTGGCATCTCTTCTTTTCCTATTTTATTCCAACTAAAAGCCGCAATTAATAATATTCCCACGAAAAAAAGATTTGTTAAAAGATGCCGAGTCGAAAAGAACTGGATAAGAAATTTCATTAGATAAGTATCTCAAGAAATTTACCAAAAGCAAGATGAGAGGCCAATGAGAAAGAACTAGATAAGTAGAGTATTAACCAGGAAGTTGAAAATCTGTTAGCTCTATTTCATCAAAAAATTGAACACCAATACGATAAAATTGCTTATTATCTTGTAATGGCTGAACATACACAATTTTACCTTGAATAGTGTGATCAAATTCTAGACCAAAAAGCTTTGTGATATGAATTGTATCATTTTCATATTTGAAATATTTAAGCTTTGAAGAAGAAACTAACATTCCAAGCCCTGTGCTTGATACATCCAATAAGCTTAATGTGAATGCTTTTTTGTTCTTAATAAAATCAATTTGTCTTTTGTCTCGACAATCTTCATTAAGAATTATTCGAGGGACCTTTTTTTGTTTTTTAACAACTAATTGTACAGGCGGCATAATAAAAAAATGTTGTTTGGATACATAAACGATCTTAACTTCAGCGATATACTTCTTTGAGTCTGTATAAACATAAAGTGGATTATCTTTATCTAGAGTTGCAAGATCAGCTTCTGGACTATCATGAGTTAAAACAACTCTTATCTCTGGTTCATAAGGGTTTATCTCTTCAATAAACAGCTTATACTCTTTTCTTGAACCGTTTGATCTTTTTTGCCAACCGTTGAAGACGACCCTGTTTTTCACAAGATATTTCAAAAAATCCTCTACTTCATAAAGGCAATCTGTTTTTTTGTATTCTTCAATATTCACATACTCAATCAAGAGAAACTCCTTGGGACTAACTCTATTTTTTTATCGGCATATACTTATTGTTCTTAAATAGTATTTCAAAATTTATCTTTGGAAAAACTTCTCTTAATTGACAATATTATTAGTCATTTAACTAAACAAAATACACTGTCTCTCTCTTTAAGTATTTAATAACCTATTCATTTATCTCTAGTTTTTGATCTTAGGTTATTCTCTATAAAAGGAAAGATTAATGAGAATTTCACCTTATTCAAATAATTATAACTACAATACCTATAGGCCTAAAAGGAATACTGAAAGCCAGGAAACTAAACAAATACGTCAAGTATCACAAGAGATTCAACGCATAAATCAACAAACAGAGTATGTTAAAGAGAATGGAAAGCTTCCTACTCCTACACCTGATTTTTATAAGAAGTAGTTTCCATCTAAAATAACCCAGTTATCTAGTGCATAATGAAACTGTGTATACAGTAATCGTCACAATTCTATTCATCTGTGCCAATTCAAGCTTTGCCATAGAAGGCATATATAAAGTCATTATCCAAAAAGAAGAGAAAAAAAGACAAAGTCGATTTACTATTTTGGACTATATTTTCTTAAAAAAGAAAGCGGCCTTACAAGACCAATGGCTTGCACTAAATTCCTCTAAAGAAGGAAGTGCATTCGAGATTAAGGGTTATGGCAGTACAGGTGATCTTGAAAGGCATCTAAGCACAGCAACAACATATACTGAAGATGCTTTTACACGCTATGGTGGCGCCATGAGATTCTATTTCTTAGGTTTAGAAGGTGGCAGTGAAGAATTCAGTGAATTTAGCAAATCCACATACTATCAGGGAAACTTGACTCTTTTTGGTAACTCATATCAAGGAACACATCTTACAGGATTCTATGGAGTAAGAGATTTCCAATACGGTGAATTTTTAAATTATGGTCAGAGCTATTATGGCGGAATGATCAACCTCTATCTTTTAAGCTTTATAGGCGTCGAAGGTGTTTATAGACAATACGAAAAAATTGCTGCTGATGAAGGTGGTTTTGAAATGGATGGCTATAGAACTGAAGGCGGTGTTTTTATTGATCTTTTTATTTTAAGAGTGAAAGGATCTTTTTTTAGAGAGCGTCTTACAACTTATGGAACCACTTCTGATACCATAAGAGATGAAAAAGGCGCCATTTTATCTGGCGCCCTATTTTTCTAAGCTGCGTCTAGCTGAGATTCTGATTTAATTCTTTTTAAATATTCTTGAATAGTTTCACTTGGAAGTGGAAAGCCTTCATTAAAAAGTCTCTCTTTTATTGCATCCACTTCTTTTTGAGTTTGAGGAGTTAAGTCAAACTCTTGATTTCTTACCCAGTTAGGAGCAACCTCTAAAAAGGCAATGCCTTCATACTTCTTCCCTGTGGCAGCAAGAACTCTATCTCCCGTTGTTCCCTCCCAAGTACGAGCATAATAACTAAGGTGAGACTTAGGAATATTATTCATTTTCCCTTCAATTCTCGTTTTTGAAAATTGATCATATTTATTTTTAATAGCGATACCAGCATCTATAACTCCAGAACCATTTGCTAGCCCCTCTCTTTCAATTAAAACAAGCTTTCTCTGATCTTCTTTAGAGAGAAGTCTCTTAAGGGACTTCATAGCATTTGCTCCATCAGCAATGATAAGTTCGGGTGAGTTCTCAGCTAAAATTTTAGCTAATAAGTTTTTTCTATACTCTTTTGTTTGATCAAGAACAATATCCCACTCAGACTTACTAGCTCCATCCATTCCAAAAGGAACTGTTTTAATAAGAAGATATTGATCTTCTATTCCAAGATCATCCATTAAGCCTTGTAAATACTGCCCGCGAGTTCCTGTTAAGGCCCTCGCTGTAATAAGGTCATCATAGCCATCTGGATCTGCAACAATCACAGCACGAGGGTTTTTAAAAGTTCCTCTATAATGGCCAAAATCACCAATACTCTCTGGGTGAGACTTAATATTGTAAGCAGCGATGCCATCTTTTCCAAAACTCATTCCAGGTTTTTCTTTATAGATTTCATCGAAATCAAGATCTTTCATTAACTCTGCATAATCTCTTGAAGGTCCTGGATCAAATATGTAGCGAGTCTCAGGAGTTCTTACACGGGATATAAACATTTGATCTGGATCAAGCTCTTGGTTAGGCTTTTGTTTTTTCATCTCACTTAATTTTTTAGAATCATGAGTAGGAACATCTCTTGTGCCAAAAACAATTACTTGCGAACCATTTCTTCTTGCAGTAGATCTCGAAACCATTCTATTATTTGGAGTTCCAAAATCATAATAAACAGTGTGAATATCTGATCTACCGTAAGAATACTTTTTTCCTTGGGCAAATGTGTTTATATTCTCTTGTTTTTGCGAACTTGCATCAGCTGGAATATTCCATCCTTTGGCAGCATATGGTCTAAGCTGACTTACATCTCTTTCAACAAGATTAGCCACTTTCTCTTTACCAAATTGATAACCTTCTCGATCAATTCTCTTAGCAAAATCTCTATCAGGAATTGCTCTTAGAACCTTATTCATAAAATCTAGTTTTTTATAACCAGGAATATTACCAGCTCTTCCTTTCATTTCTTTATACGTTTCATTATCTTTAAGAGCATCTTCCCAATACTCAATAGCACCATCATTCATTGTATGTGAAAGATAAGTAGGATGTGGCAATGCCGCTACTAAAATATCGTTTTCAATAACTCCACCCTTTTTAAGTTTTAGACCTTTTAAAGAACGAGTTGGTTTAGAAGTATTTTTTCTATCAATATAAATTTGATCTAAATCATAACCACCCATTTGAGCATGATGTAAGAGACCATTTTTATATGGACCGGCCTTTGTAAAGACCATATTCTCAATCATCTCATCAGAGTTTTTTGCCCCAAAGCTAGCTGCTTTCCCGCCTTCATTTTTTGTATATTTAAAGTCTTTACCTGCAAGCTTTGCATAAAGATCCTTCCCGTCTTTACTATAAGGAACTGGAAACTCTCCATTTCCACCAGAGCCTTCCATAAAAAACTCAGGCACTTGAATTTTATCCATATCACTTTCATTACGAGAGCCTACTTTTCCACCACGGCTTTCAATAAAACTTGCAATACTATCTTTGGCAGAACCACCAAATAAGACAATTAATTTTAAAGACTCACGGTTATTATTTATAATCCATTCAATAAGATCTGATCTCCATTTAGCAATGGGACTGTCTTGATCTTGAGTTATAAGCCAAACATCATTTGGAGTTACTGAGCCTTGTGTACTAAATTTTCCATCGTATACATAAGGTGCACTCCTAGCAGCATATTGCCCTTTGATAGTAAAAGCATAAGTATTGATAAAACCTGCAGAGTATTCAACACCAAAAAAAGCTGCAAGATCTTGAGCACGACCTCCAAACCCAGCAGTTGCGGGACGACCAGCTGCTTCTGCAACATGTGTTCCATCTTGGCCAATAAAAAGAATTTTTACATTATTTGGTTGAAGAATCATTCTCCAAGGAATTGGCCCATAGACTGGTCTAAACTTTTGAGTTGGTCCTACACTATCCCCCCACACTTTGCTGTATCTCATAAGCTCTTCTGAAATTCCGGGAAATGAAGGAATATTTGCATGCAAGTCCACTAATTCTTTTAAAATCTCATTCTTTTCAACATCTGGTCCCGGTCCTGGGTCAAAGGCAGCGAGTGGTGGTCTTTGCGTTTGCCAACTTACTCCTATAAAGGCGTAACTGGATGTAAAAAGAGAAATAATAAGAGTTAAGATCGTTATTTTTGAAATCATAGCTTTTAGAGAGTTCATTGGAGCTCCAGCAATTTAGTTTAAATTTAACTTAGACTTTTAGCACTTTGCCACAAAACATAAAAGATCACGGGAATTTTTACAGACCATTGGAGCATGTTCAAGAAATACTATGTAAGTTTTATAGGAATCTAGGGATTACAAGGGAATCTATCTATAAACTTTGGCCCCTTTATCCAACCAAATGGACCAATTCTTATTATGGCCATGAACTTTATAAGTCCTTTGTCCATTATTATCAACAAGTGAGTTCCCTTGGTTGATCCACTCAAAAATCCCACCATAAAGATTATAAGTATCAAAACCTTTCTCTCTAAGCTTTTGAGTGATAACACCACTACGATATCCAACTGAACAATAAAGAATAATTTTTCTTTTCTTATCTAATAAGTGAGAAATTTTATCAAAATTATAATTATCAAAACTCACAAAGTTTGCTCCCTCTAAATGGGAAACTAAAAACTCGTTTTTCTCTCTTACATCTAAAACAATAGGTTTTTTTGAAAGCTCTTGTTTGAGCTCTGAGACAGTAATAAGACTAATATTCAATTTAGAAATTAGTGAATCTACTTTATTTTTAAACTTGGGATTTATGATATCTTGAGCAGTGCAAATTCCATTAAAGAGTAATAGATATAAAAGGTATTTCATTGGTTATTCCTTATAAGATTCCACCTTGTTGTATTATAGTATCTAATTTAAAATAAAATTACAGCATGATTAAAATAACTGACCTAACCAAAGAATTTAACAACGGCGCTGTTAAGGCCGTGGATTCAATTTCATTTACCCTTGAAAAAGGTGAGATTGGCTCTATTATTGGAACAAGTGGATGTGGAAAAACCACAACACTAAAAATGATCAACCGTCTTATTGAGCCTACCAGTGGAACTATTATGGTTGGTGAAAAAAAAGCAAATACTGAGGATGCAGTTACTTGGCGAAGGGAAATTGGTTATGTAATCCAAAAAGCAGGACTTCTTCCTCACCTAACAGTTTTTGAAAATATCTCATTACTCTCTCAAATATTAAAGAAAGATCAAAATTATATGAATAACCGGGTGGAAGAATTAATGACAACAGTTAATCTTCCATTTGAAAGCTTTAAAGATAGATACCCCATAGAGCTCAGTGGTGGCCAACAGCAACGAGTTGGCATAGCAAGAGCTTTAATGGAAGACCCCCCTATCATGCTTATGGATGAACCATTTGGTGCTCTTGATCCCATTACCAGAAATTCTATGCACCAAGAATTTTGGGAGCTAAATCAGAGACTCAAAAAAACAATTCTTATGGTTACGCATGATATGGATGAAGCCTTTAAACTCAGTAATAAAATTATCCTTATGAATAAAGGAAAAATAATTCAAGTTGGAGTTAAAGAAGATTTTATTGAACGCCCTGCCAATGAATTTGTTAGAGATTTCATCCAGGGACAATTAAATGAATAAATTTTCTTATCTAGTATTTTTTATAAGTTTAAATCTATTCGCACGCCCTATTATCATTGGCTCAAAAAACTTTAGTGAGTCTATTATTATTAGCGAGTTAATGGCCATCACCTTAGAAGAAAAATTTAATGCAAAAGTAATCAGAAAGCATGCCCTTGGTGGAACTAAAGTTGCATTCGATGCCTTAAGACAAGGAGGCATTGATATCTATCCAGACTACACAGGCACAGGTTATGTAATGATTCTGAAAATGAGCGGCGAGAATAACCCCCAAAAAGTGCATAGTATTGTAAGCAGAGAGTTTTCAAAAAAATATAATCTATCATGGTCTAAGTCCCTTGGTTTTAATAATACCTACGCACTAACTGTTAGATCTAAGGACCCTCGCTTTGCTCACCTAAATAAGATATCAGATCTCTCAAAAAAATCTAAAGACTTTTGGTATGCAGCTCCTCATGAATTTATGGAGAGAAAAGATGGCCATGAGCAGTTTACAAAAAAATACGCACTTAATTTTTCCCCAGATAAAATTATCTCAATGGAAGCTGGTCTTACTTATGCTGCTATTAAAAATGAGGAAGCTGATCTAATTATATCTTATTCCACCGATGGAAGAATTGGTGCTTATGAGCTTAAAATCCTAGAAGATGATTTCGGCTTTTTCCCACCATACCAAGCTGCATATTTAACAAAAACATCTCTTTTAAACGAGTTTCCTTTTATAAGACAGGCCATCACACTTTTAGAAGGACAAATCAATGAAAAAGAAATGACAAAGATGAATGATCTAGTTGATAGATTAAAGCAACCCCCTAAAGAAGTTGCTAGAAATTTTCTTATTTCTAAAGGCATAATAAAAGGGGATCGAACAGCATTAAGAGAAGACCTTGGACTTATTCAATATTTTATCGCCCAAAGAGCTTATCTTTTTAAACTCTTAAAGGAACATTTCTATCTTTCTTTTGGAGCCTTATTTTTAGCTTTATTAGTCTCCATCCCTACAGGAATAATTCTTACAAGATTTGAATCTTTAGGTAAATTTGTTTTTCCTATTATTAATACGATCCAAACTATTCCAAGCCTAGCTCTCTTAGGTTTTTTAATTCCTGTTATGGGGATTGGTTTTACTCCTGCTCTTCTTGCATTATTTTTATATTCTCTACTTCCACTAGTTAGGAATACTTATAGTGGCATTAGAGAAATTGATAGAAGTTATATTGAAGCCGCAAGAGGAATTGGACTCACAAATTCTCAAATCTTATTTAGAGTTGAGATTCCATTAGCATTGCCTGTTATTATTGCAGGTTTTAGAACAGCAGCAGTTATCGTTATTGGAACTGCTACTCTAGCAGCTTTAATTGGGGCCGGAGGTTTAGGAGATCCAATTTTCAGAGGAGTTTCAACTGTTAACTCTAAGTTAATTCTTTTAGGAGCTATACCAACAGCTATTCTTGCTATTTGCCTAGACAAAATTATTGGTAGACTAGAATACACCTTCGTCTCAAAAGGTATTAGGCTTAAAAGAAGCTAGCCAAGTATTGAGTTCAAAGTAGCACTTGGTCTCATGGCCTTAACTACTTTTTCTTCATCTGGAAGATAGTATCCACCAATATCTACTTGAGATCCCTGTGCAGCATTTAGCTCATCAATAATTTTAGCTTCGTTTTCTTTTAAAGCATTAGCAATTGATTCAAAATGCAATTTAAGCTCTTCATTTTCATTTTGTTCAGCAAGTGCCTGTGCCCAAAACATGGAAAGATAAAAATGAGTCCCTCTATTATCTATTTCTTTTACTTTGCGAGATGGAGACTTATCTTCCATTAGATAACGAGTATTGGCCTTATCAAGGGCCTTTGCTAAAACTAATGCTTTTTCGTTTTGATCTTTAGAACCTAAATCTTCAAGAGATACTGATAATGCTAAAAACTCTCCTAGGGAATCCCATCGCAGGTGTCCCTCTTCAACAAATTGCTGAACATGTTTAGGAGCTGAACCTCCTGCACCAGTTTCATATAATCCGCCTCCAGCGAGTAGAGGCACAATTGATAACATTTTGGCACTCGTTCCAAGCTCAAGAATAGGAAAAAGATCTGTTAAATAATCTCTTAAAACATTTCCTGTAACAGAGATAATATTTTGTCCTAAACGGATACGTTCAAGAGTATAAGTAGCAGCTTCAATTGGTGCCATTATATGAATTTCAAGATCTTGTGTTTGATGCTCTTTAAGATAATGCTCAACTTTAGTTATCAGATTAGCATCATGTGCTCTATTTTTATCTAACCAAAAAATAGCAGGGCTTGCTGTTGCCTTGGATCTTTGAACAGCTAATTTAACCCAATCCTTAATAGCAATATCTTTTGTTTGACACATTCTCCAGATATCACCTTTTTTAACTTTATGTTCTAATAGCACTGATCCACTTGAATCTATAACTTTTACAACTCCACTTTCAGAAATTTCAAATGTCTTATCATGTGAGCCATACTCTTCAGCTTTTTTTGCCATAAGACCAACATTGGCAACATTTCCCATTGTCTTAGGATCAAAGGCACCATGTTCCTTACAAAAACGAATAGTCTGTTGATAAACACCTGCATAAGAGCGATCTGGAATAATGGCCTTCATATCGTGAAGTTTGCCATCTGGTCCCCACATCTTACCTGAAGTTCTTATAGCTGCTGGCATAGAAGCGTCTATAATCACATCACTAGGTACGTGAAGATTAGTAATTCCTTTATCAGAATCGACCATGGCAATCTTTGGCCCTTTTTCATAGCAGGCCATTATTGCAGATTCAATTTCTTGCTTTTTATCTGAAGAAAGCTTTTCAAGTTTTTGGTAGAGATCACCTAATCCATTATTTGGATTGACTCCAAGATCTGTAAATTCTTTTTCATATTTTTTAAAAACATCTTCAAAATAAACAGAGACTGCATGACCAAATAAAATAGGGTCAGATACTTTCATCATAGTTGCTTTTAAATGAACCGAAAAAAGTACATTTTTTTCTTTAGCATCAATAATTTCTTTTCGTAAAAAACTTCGTAGGGCCGAACAACTCATAACAGAAGCATCAATAACTTCATTGGCCAATAGTTCTGTTTTTTCTTTTAACAAGATTGTTTCATTTGAGTCTGTAGTAAGTTCAATTTTAACATTTGTATCATTTGTAATCGTGTGAGACTTTTCACTGCCATAAAAATCACCTGATTCCATATGGGAGACATGTGACAAAGAACCTCGCTCCCAAGCTCCCATTGAATGTGGATTCTTTTTTGCGTATTCTTTAACAGCAGTTGCGACCCTTCTATCAGAATTCCCTTCTCTAAGGACTGGATTCACTGCACTTCCAAGAACTTTAGCATAGCGTTTACGAGTCTCAAGTTCTTCTTCATCTTTTGGATTTTCAGGAAAATCGGGAATTTTAAAGCCTTTGTTTTGTAACTCTTTAATAGCAGCTTTTAACTGAGGAATAGATGCACTGATATTGGGAAGCTTTACAATATTAGCTTCAGCTCGTTTGGCCAATTCGCCTAACTCTCCCAGATCATCTGAAATTTGTTGATCACTACTTAGTCGGTCTGCAAAGTTTGAAAGAATACGCCCACTTAAAGAGATATCTTTAACCTCAAGGTTAATCCCCGCAGTTTGAGTGAAGTATTGGACTATTGGAAGAAATGACCTTGTTGCCAGGGCCGGTGCTTCATCTGTTTTTGTCCAAACAATTTTTGTGCTCATAGGTATCCTTATTTGATAAATTTTGAGGTCAGTAAGCATATCTCAAACAACGCTTATCATAAAGTCGATTCTTCTAATGGCACAAAGCCAAATAAGTATTTTGAAATGTTTTATGATATGGTGGTGCACTAGAAAATTATAAAATTGGAGCCAAAATGAAAATATGTCTATCTTTTCTTTTAGTCTTACTAACCTGTACTTCTTATGGATCGATGACCCTGAGTGGCAATCCTAGTTTGAAATTTACAGGTTATAAATTTACTGAAAAAGTTGGTGTCAGTGGAAAGTTTACTAAGATTACTTGGGACACAAAGAAAACAGGAAGTAATTTCCAGGAGCTTTTAACTGGGGCCAAGGTAAAAATTGATACTTACTCCATAGATGCAGGAAAGACAGCTCGAAATATTAATATTCGCAACGGTCTCTTTAAAAACTTAGGTGCTCGCTTTATTGAAGGGACAGTAAAAAGTGTTGACCTTAGATCAAAGAAAGTTTGGGTCGATATGAAGATTGGAAAGAAAACTGTAGAAGTGCCATTTTCTTATATGATAACTGACAAAGAAATTAAACTAACAAGCAAGATTGATATTATTAAGCTCGGCTTTGCCATGGCCTTTGAAAAATTATCTAAATTATGTGCTATTCATCATAAAGGTAAGGATAAAAAGACAAAAACTTGGTCTGAAGTAGACTTGGAAATCATTGCAAAACTTAAATAAGTCTTAGCCAAATATCTTTTAACTCTTTAGAGCATTGCTTTGGATGGCAGTGTTCTAGCATTCTCTGTTTCGCTGCTTCTCCTAAATTCTTAATTTTTTCTTTTTGAAAACTTAGATCAATTAGATCTTCTGCAATTTTTTCTACATTGTACTCTGAATAAAGAAGTCCTGTTTTATTATGATCAACAAATTTATTGTACTGGCCGATTGAAACCACTGGCTTACCATAAGCTAAGGCCTCAATAATATCTCTCCCCCAGGGATTATACTCTCTTGTAAGTTTTATCAGCAAATCACAAGTGTCTAAAACAGCCTCTGGATTATTAACATGCCCTAAAAAATAGAAGTATCTTTCGACTTCTTTAAACTCAGCATAGTCTTTTAAGCTTTTAAACTTGGCCAGTTCACCTTTAGCAGCCCCGTTAATATTAATATCTCCTGCAACAATAAACTTTATATTAATTATATTTTTTTCTTTAAGAACAAGGGCAAGATCAATAAGCCTATCGACTCCCCTAACCAGTGCAAAATTACTAAGTGAAGCAATATTCAAATTTTCTTTAGAAAGACTTAGATCCAAAGAAGGAGTATTACTTTGTGGCAGAAAAGCAATATTATGAATAACAGATCCTTTTTTAACTCCTGAGAGCTTATAAAAATTATCTCTTTCATTTTCAGTTATAAAGACCAGATCATTAATATTATATGCGATTGATTTTAGTTGGTAGCGAGAAAATAAATTATTAACAAGCATTGTCCTCATATGCATTGTAAATGGAACCTCTAACTTTTTTTTAAGTAAAGAGGCTAAAACAAAAAAACCTTCATGATTAAAATGAATAAGGTCATAATGGTTTTTTAACTCTTTAATTATTTTTTTTTGAAATTTAAATTTAAATTTGATCAACTCTATTAAGAAAAAAAAGTACTGTAAGATATTCCTTGAAACTTTAGGCAATGAGCTTATTTTAGGAAGTTCTGGCCTGTGATATGCATCTATACCGATAGCTCTATATTCCTCTATTATTTCACTTTTCCTACGACACCAAACACTAATTTTAAAATCTGTTTTATCTAGATGGTATAATGACTGAAAAAGACTTCTTGAAGACCCTCCATGACCACCCTCAATATCTAAACAGAGAATTCTTTTTTTACTACTCATAATTAAACTTTATAAGTCTTAACATTTTGGGCCAACTCAATTTTAAGAATTTCTGATCTTTGTGAGATAAGGGCATTTAGTTTTTCTTGAACACTTATATCATCTTCTTTTTGCCACCATATAGGATGGGTAAGTATTTGAAGAGCATGACCTTGTTGGAATTTTTTATGTTCTAAAGGAAAATCATTCCATGCTCCTGCTGAATCAGAGCAATATCCAATATCATTAAAGAACTGAGGCATATAAGTGTGGAATCTTCCTGCTACTTTTTCAGGTTTACCCAAAAGACTTTTATGAGGTCTGTGAAAACTAATAGCATTAATTTGAATACCTAGAAGGTTTGAAAGTACATCACATTCAAAATTAGCTTTTGTTTCAAGTTCATCTTCCTTATAAAAAGTACAATCGAGATGAAGTCCTATTTTATGACCAAGCTCTAATATTTTTTTTAAATCACTAATTGATGATTTGGAAAAAACGTTATACATTTCTGTGCGAAGCAGTACGAAGTAATATGAATTAACACCAAGACCCTTTTCAAAATTGGCCATTGTCACTGCATGGGATATGGATTGATCAATATCGTGTCTTAGAACAAAATGCTTTTCTTGAGGGTCAATTGTTTCAAAGCTCTGACACTTATAACCATTAGACTGGAGTGAATGGATTAACTCTTGATAAGACTTGTAGACTAATGATTTATTCATACCTTTAGAGTAGGTGTTAAATAAAAAAAGGGCCAGATAACTGGCCCTATATTGGGAAATTATTTTTTAGTATCTATCGCGACCACCGCCACCATATCCGCCACGGCCACCGCCGCCGCCTCTTGGACCTCTATCTTCACGTTCTCTAGCGATATTAACCTTAAGCTGTCTGCCATCTAGTTCCTTACCGTCTAGGTTTTCAATACATTTGTTCGCTTGATCTTCATTTTCCATTTCAACGAAACCAAATCCCTTACTTCTACCACTGTCTCTGTCTGTAATAATCTTTACAGATTTTACTTCACCATGTTCAGCAAAAGCCTGCTCAAGACCGTTCTCATCAATTGAAAATGGGATGTTTCCCACATAGAGCTTGTTGTTCATTACGTGCCTCCTAAAAACACTGAATAATTTAACAATTAATCAAAAAAAATTATAACAACTTTTATCTACAGAAGCTCAAAAAAATCCAAGCTGTCAAACAACATAAATCAAAAAAATGAACCTTGAGCCTTAAAGGAAAATGCACCTAAATTTTAGCATATTTTATCTTGGCAAGTATAGTATCTGAGTGAAGCAAAAAAGGCCCAGGAATCGCCGAATCTAATTATATCTAGTCCCTCGATTTCAAGTATTGATAGAAGAACTTATTAAGATTTAACGGCACTCCTATTGTTTTCAACATATAGTAAACACCAGCAATTTTACGATCAATAAATAAGTTCTCAGCTGGAATATTCTTAATTTTTATCTTCTGGTGGATAGTGCGGCCCTTATTAATAATTCGCTTTGAAATATCCGAACTCGCCCAATCGTAAGCTCCATCTTTTAATGGCTCACTTAAAAGTTTGGCATAGTCCCAGAAAAACTCCATATCAGATTTTTCTTCATCGATGGTTCCTTCCTGAGAAATAATTTCCAGCACAGTATCTTTATCATTGTCATAAAGTGCCTTTATAAGACCTTGATAGAGTTTTGCGGTTTTTTCATCCAAAGCCTTTGTTGCACCAAAATCTAACAAGACCCATTGATTATCTTTTATAAGATAATTTCCTGTGTGGGCATCGGTTTGCATCAACTTAAAACAAAAAATTTCATCTAGGAAAAGTTTGTAATAGCTTAATGCTAGATTAGTTCGTTGTTCAATACTTAATTTTCTTAAAGCAACTTCAACTGATACAGCATCTATATAGTCCGATGTAATTACTTTATTCGAGCTTAAATCAGAATAGACTTTTGGAATGATATAATCTGAACTTACTAATGAGCGAAACTGACTCATATAAAATGCTTCTTTTTTATAATCCATCTCTTGGATTAGCATAAGTTTAATTTCTTTAAAAATACCATCAAGTTCAATACTTCCTGGCACAATCTTGATAACCCCTAACAACCATCTTAAAATTTTAAGATCTGTATCAATGAGTTTTTCGATATTTTCATATTGAATTTTAACAGCATAAATCTTTCCATTTTCATCAACACCTTTGTGAACTTGCCCGATAGAGGCTGCGGCAAAAGCATCATGTTCAATTTCGAGCTTCTCTATAATATGAGCAGGAATTTGTTTTTTTATTTCAATCCACTCTAGATACGCCGTGTTGGATTGTAATTCTTTGAAAAGATTTGCAAGCTCTGGAGGCACTAAATCTTGAGCATACAGGGAGAGCATCTGTCCTGCTTTTAAAAAACTTCCTTTCATTTCTCCAAGCTCAGAGATTAAAAAGTGACTCTTACTTTCAAGAACTTCTTTAAGCTTTTCTGACAGCTCATTCTGGCTTGCAAAATAAAGTTTTGTGCCAACTTGTGAAGCAATTTTAGTTAAAGACCAATTCCTACTTAATAAACTTGTTTTAAGGCGGTTAAGTTTTTTCATAAATATCTTGCAAGCTATTGCTCAGGAAAAAAACCACCTCTTATAATGATATCTTTTAAAAGCTCGAGCTTTTCACGTGAAATATGATTATAGTGTGGGTGCTCAATTAGATCATCTATAGGCTTTGTTGTTGATCTTTTAAAAAGCAGATCTCTATCAAAATCATCCCAGTTGGCAATCTCTTCAATAATTTCAGCACGCTCAAAGACATGGTCCCTTATTTCTGGTCTAGGTAGTCCTTGATAACTACCACGTTGAGCTGGTTTTCTAACACGGTAATTTTTGTTGCCTTTAAAAACATCCAATGGAGCATTCTCATGAGTGGGAGTTACTGTAATTTTAAAACCTGGTTCATCAAATGTATTTTGGTTAGATCTTGTAAAAAAATCAACGGCCCTCCCCCAAAGCCCTAAGTCTGACTTTGAAAAAACTTGGATTGAGATTAAAAAACTTAAGATAATATATTTCATACTTACTCCTTAACAATTATCATTTTTTCCTACTAAATTCTTCTTTAATTATAAGAAGCGAACAATCAGGTCTTACAAAGTGCCTAACTAGTCTTCAAAGAGGTCTCCCCCAAGGCTACTAATACAGCTATGATTAATAGGTAATGGCTTTGTAGGACTTTGTCTTTCATGCCATTCTTGCCATGGAAGACATTGATCGTTAAGATTCCATAAATTATATTCAAGGCTCCAATAAGTCTCACTCACTCTAAACTTAGGGACATCAGACTCTTTTCCAGGATAAAAATAATCAGATACAAAGTTTAATCTATTGAGTGCCTCCTGCAAGTCACTACGGCTTCCTTTAATAGAAGCTTCAAGATCTAGAGGATTAGCAATAAGATCATCAAATTGTTTAATGCCTTTGTTATTATAAGCAATACTATTAAATGATTGAGAGAATTTAAGTAAAGGGTCGGCAATATCTTTTAAAGACTCTATATCATTCATAAAAATATCGGCCTGATTAATAACGCTTGATAGACTTACACCATCTGTTTTAAGCTCTGAGATCTTTTTATCAACTAAGGGAATTAACTTATCTGAAATTTTATTTTGCAAATCAACTTCATCTTGCCTTATCTCTTTCCCAGAGATTTCTCTTTGTAATCTTTTTTTGTAGTAATTCATAAGATTTATAAGTTCTTCATTCTTTTTAATATAAGGAACATCTAGGTCTAGGTTTTTATTTTCCGCATGCTTAGATAAAAAATAACCAATTAAACTTGCTTTATCTCTAGACACTCCATAGATTAAATTTTTGTTTTTTTGTATAATTTCATAAATTGTTTGAGCATCATAACTATCTAAATCATTAAAGATACTGGTCTTTTTCATATCCTCAAGATTATTAACCTTAAGCAAATCAAAATCAGGCTTGATTTTTTCATACAGAGCTTGGGTTTCATCTTCTAAAAATTTTCTCGCAGTTTTTAAATCTTCTTCAAGACTATCAACACGATCCTTGAATGAATCGTAAAAATTTTGTTTGACATTATTATAGAATAAAAGCAAGGCCAAACTATCTGGCGTATAATTCCCATAGAAGTAATCATCTTCCAGACAATTAGAGTGCTGTCTCATAAAACTATAAATCTCACGAATTGGTCCAGAGGTAGTATTCTCAGGAATTGGAAGCTCTCCAATAAAATATTTTTCAATATTTCTAGAGTGGAGTTCTTCAAAAAGACTATTTGAAACAGAACAGGTACTATCAATTAAAGAGTCTAGATCATCAAATTGATGAATAATTCTCTTTTCATCATAATCAGAAGAGTTAAGATAATAATATTCATTACATTGGTTTGAAACTAAAATTGCAGCAAATGTCTCTTGAATATTTGAAAGGCCATGAATCATACTATAAAGAGTTTCTTTATCATGAGTCTTTCCAAGTTTTTCTGATTTTATAATGGAGTCTTCTAATAGATTATGCCCTCCTACTTTATCTCTGCTCGGGCCTGAGCCATAAAAACCTACAACTACATCAAGGCCTGGAAGACTATTCCTCCATCCAATTGCATTCCCAGCAGTTGTTGTATAACACCCCCATAAATGGACAGAGTTAAGTTTTTCTAAAAGATCAGGCTTATTTTTATACACATCTTTGAGACTATTTTGAATTTTATAAATATCAACTAATCCTATATCTCCGTCAATTGTAGAGCCACCATTATGTCCAGAAATAGTAAGGGAGGTAATAGCTATATTTTGATCAGCTAATTTTTGAATCTCTTCTTGAAAAATTTTATTATCTACTTTTGGAAAATTCTCTCTATCTAAATCATAAAAATCTTTTGCATACTGATCATGCTCTTTCTCTTTCTCACTGCAATCCCCCTTAATTCTAAGACAATTAGCAAGAAGATTACCGGTATAGTCCATATTCTCTCTCGCTCGACTAATTCTTTCAATTGCTTTTGAATCTGATGGAATAACAACAAAACGCTTGCCTAATTTACAAGCTGCTTTCTTGGCAGCATCCATCTCCCTATGAGAGAGATTTGTATCTACGTAAACAACAGCCTCTTTAGAGCTTTGGTCACAGCTAGCAAAAGAGTTTTTGATAAATATGAATACTAAAAATATTAAAAAATATTTCATAGCTACTTATCGTACTTATAGGTGATAGTATGAATCCAAGATACTCTAGTGGACTAGTCGGTCTCTAAATTAAATCATTAGGGATATGCTGTTTTTTCTTAGCAACAATCGCGTAATAATAAAGGGGCACTCCTTCAATAGAGAGCCTGTGGCGATAACGTTCTATACTATAAACGTCCATATACTCAGATAGTATTAGTTTTCGTATAAAAGATGAAAAGCCTGACTTATCTGTTGGTGTTAAAAAAGATTCTTTTATATTAAAAGCAATCCAGCCATCTGGACGAATAAGGTTCATGGCCTGATGAAATGCTTTTACTGGAATATCACCAAAGCCAAGAGCTGCTACAGTTGTTAAGCAATCAAAAGACCACTCTGTGAGTTCATCAATTTTATCACTTTCTAACTTAGTGAAGTCCTCAATATAGTAATCATCATAAATCCCTGGTCGATCTCTATAAGTTGCTTTTTTGGCCTCCAAAGTAATATCAACTCCAACCATTCTAGAAACGCCATATTCTTTTAACGCTTCTCCCATCAATCCATTACCTGCCCCAAGATCTAAGACTCGTAATTCAGAAAAGTTTTCCGGTGAACTTAAAATGGCCTTATTTAAAATTTCAGAAACAATAGTTGGAGAGCAGCACCTGAGACGATCATAAAATATCTGTTCATAAAGCCCTTGAGTTTTATAGATGCGACTATAATTATGAAAGGGAATTTTTTCTTTCTTTCCATCATCATCTAAAAGGTAAAAAAAAGCTTTGTCTTGAGAAATACTATGGTTTTCTTGGCTTGGTAGTTGAATACGATGTCTTTTCATTCTAGAAGTGTAACTTCCTAATAATAAGAAGTTAAGGGTAAATATTAAACATAGATAAGAAGCGGCTGATAAAATAACTCGGTCTATCACAGCTTTAATCTAGTTAACTTAAGAACTCTAAATCTTGCTTGCAAGCACTACCAGTAATATAGTGAGTATATGACTCAAAAAATATGCGCTATTCATCAACCTAATTTTTTCCCATGGTTAGGCTATTTTGATAAAATTAAAAAAGCTGATGTCTTTATCTTTTTAAATGAAGTTCAGTTTCAAAAAAAAGGCGGAACATATACCAGTCGAGTCCAATTAAATTTTCAAAATGGCCCCCAATACTTCACGTGTCCAGTCAACAGAGGTTCCGGAACTCATAAGATTAGCCAAATTACATTTGCCGATGAAAGATGGAAGAAGAAATTTTTACAAACTCTACAACTTAATTATGCAAAATACCCAAATTTTAAAGAAACAATGGACCTATTACAAGAAATCTTGAATTTGGAAACACAATATCTATCTGAATTAAATATTTTTTCCATCAAAAAGATTTGTTCTTACTTAAAGATTGAAACGGAGTTTAAAGCTCAATCAGAGCTAGAGTCTCTTGGAAGTTCTACGGAACTTCTTTGTCATTTGGTCAAAGAAGTTAATTGCAACGCTTACCTCTATGGTGGTGGAGCTCAAAAATATCAAGAAAATGATCTTTTTATCAATCAGGGAATCGAACTTGTTGAACAAAACTTCACCCCTACTCCTTATGGTGATCCTCATAAGTTTCAGCCTGGACTTTCTATTATTGATTATTTAATGAGTCGTAAAGATGTTTGACTCTCTTCATATCCTTTGCAAAGAAAAATCAATTCCTCTATTTAGGCCAGTGCTTGATAAGTACTGTAAGTCTGTACCCTATTTATTTATTCATAAGCACAGTGACTTTATCAAGAATCCACCTAGGCCTAATACCCTTTTACTTAGTTATGGAAGTGCTCTAATTGTAAAAGATGAAACTTTAAAATTATATAAACAGGCCATAAATATTCATGGCGCCTCTCCAAGCTACCCTGGAAGAGATCCTCATCATTTTGCATGTTATGATCAAAAAGATGAGTACGGGGCTACTGCCCATTTTATGACCCCTCTTGTTGATAGCGGCTCTATTATTGATACAGAACTTAAAAAGATTTCTACTCATTCAAACTCCATGGAGTATCTTAAACTTGCGCAAGATTGTTCTTGGATACTAATAGAAAGACTTTTAGAGACTTTCTTTCTTAAAAAAGACCCTGCTCAAATTAAAAATATTCAATGGGGTCCTAAAAAAACTAAACGTAGTGACTTTTTAGAAATGTGTAAAATTGACCCCAATATAAGAAAAGAAGAGTATAAAAAAATTTATAAGGCCTTCCAGGAAGGAATACCCTATAAAAATCTCTCGATGTATCTTTATGGGCATTCCTTCAAAGATTGAACTATTCTACGTTTAATATGAACGATTTTAGATCCTAAATACTCTCTATCCTCCTTTGTTGAAATACCTTAGACAATAGATTAAACGGCTCTTTACTCATATTAATTAAATGTATATTATCAATACCAAACATTGATTTAATAAAAGGTTGGTTATGAAGTGGATAAATTACCATCATCTTATTTATTTTAAAGAAATTGCTAACCATGAAAGTATTTCCAAGGCAGCGGAAGTCTTAAAAGTGGGCCAGCCTGCCCTAAGTTCACAGCTCAAAAGCTTAGAAGAATACCTTGGGGTCAAACTCTTTGAACGAAAAAATCGCAGGTTATTCTTAACAGAGTCAGGTCGGGTAACCCTTGAGTATGCAAAAAAAATAAGCTCCCTTGGGCAAGAACTAATTCAAGTCATTGACGATAAAGTCTTTACTGAAGAAGTTCATCTAAGTGTTGGTGCTCTAGACAGTATCCCCAAGCATCTTATTTCTGATATTGTTGATTTTGCACATAAAAAAACAGGCTGTTTTCTATCTATCTTTGAAGACTCAATGGATGCTCTTTTAAGAGATCTGGTTGCTCATCAAATAGAAGTTATAATCTCGGACCATGAAGTTACTGGGCAGAGAGGAAAAAATATTTACTCGAAAAAAATTTTAAAAAAACCAATTTATGCTTATGCAGCACCTGAATTCTCAAATTTAAAAACAAAGTTTCCTCAATCACTTGATGGAGTATCATGTATTGTTCCAACAACACACTCAAAGCTACGAAAAGACCTTGAGCATTTTTTTCACGTGAATGGAATTAGACCTAGATTTATTGCTGAAACTCAAGATACTGCACTTCAAAAAATACTTGCATCTAAAAGTGATGGGGTCATCTTTCTGCCTGGTTTTACAACAAAAGATCTTGTTCAAAATGATAAGCTTATTAAGCTTGGAGGATTACCTAATATTTATAGTGATTACTACTTAGTTTATAGCAAGCGTCTTATTGAAAACCCTGCTCTTAATCTCGTTATTAAACAAAATTTCGATAAAATGAAGTTGGGGTAGCTTTTTGCTACCCCATCGTACGTGTGTTGGGGGGAGTCAGTCTTGGCCTAAAGAGTTCTATGAAACAGTGTCAAACTCCATCATAAGCCGCTGGGGTTTTCTAAATTTCTTTTTTTCGAGAAGTCTTTTGAGATTATTAAAAACTTTTCTTACAGAAATTTCTGGGCAGTAGTTTTCTTCTACTAAATAGAGTGTCTTATTACTCATTTTAGCTCTTAATTTAGTTAAGTACTTCCCTTTTCTGTTTTGATCAAATTCAAGCTCAATTGCTTCAACATTGGACCTTTTCTTTTGAATCGATTCTTTTTCCCTAGTAATAATCTTTTCAATTTTACCTTTTTTCAAGTTCAAAAAAACTCCTTGTGTAGGCGCGGAGACTGGCCCCGCGCATATATTTAACAGAAAACATTTTATTGTTTTCTGATTGCTTAAATCAAATTTAGCAGAGAATTTTAGATTGATATAATATATAATAGATATGATTTAGATTGATTTAGGTGATAGATGATCCTTCCAAAAAATTTGAAAGGATCATTACTTTTAAGACTTAAGGGGGGCCGCTTTTACAGCAACAGTTTGTCTCAAGTCTGGGGCTGAGATGAAACTACTTTGGTTACTTGAGCCTTTACATGCTGGGTTTGTGAGATACTGCACACAGCAATAAACGCCAAGAGGAACCAATGAAGCTCCGGTAATCATCAATTCAGTCATCCTAATTCTCCTCGGTTAATGCCTCAAAAACAATGTATGGAAAATAGAAAGTTAATAAAAATGCATAATCTAGATCATATTCATTGATTTAACCGATACTTTGATGACTAATAGCAATGAAAAAAAAATCAAAAACGACAAACTGGATTCTTTGCGAGCTAACTGCTAATATGCACAAATCCCCTAAACTAAGGATTCAAATGAAAATCGCAAAAGATCATGTGGTAAGCATCCATTACACATTAACTGATGACAAGGGAACAACTCTTGATAGCTCAATTGGTGCTGACCCCCTTACTTATCTTCATGGCCTAGGTCATATCATTCCTGGATTAGAAAATGCTCTTTCTGGAAAAGAGAAAGGTGATAAATTTGAAATCACAATTAAGCCTGAAGATGCTTATGGCCCAAGAGTTGAAGAGATGGTTCAAAGTGTTCCTAAGACTGAGTTTCAAGATGTAGATCAAATTCAAGTTGGAATGCAATTTCAAGTAGACACTGAGCAAGGGCCTATGGTTCTTACGGTAATTGAAGTTAAAGATAATGACCTTGTTCTAGATGGCAACCACCCTCTAGCTGGCGTTACATTAAACTTTGATGTTGAAGTTAGCACAGTAAGAGCAGCAACAGCTGAAGAGCTTGATCACGGACATGTCCATAATTAAACATACTCTTTAAAACTCAGCTTATGAATATTAGTAGTTCATAGGCTGAGCTTATCACTCAAAGATATTTTCTTGCTGATACAGAGAACAAGTATTTGGCAACAAGTACCAAGTACGTCATTATAGAATTCCATGAATAAATTACCAAAAGAATTAAAGAATTTAGTTAATCTCTCTATAGAGAGTTTAGGAAACAATATTAAATTAACCTATGGAGTTAAGTCCTATCAAAAAATTGAAGCTGTCCGAAAAAAAATGAAGATTTCTCGCTCTCTTAATAAGCAGGATTTTCATCAACTCATGCTAAGAACTTTTAAAAATTTTGAAACTCTCTCTCAAGAAGAACTCTTTAGAATGGCCCATAGTTTCTCAGTTTATATGGAGCTTATTAATAGGTGTGAGTCAGCTTATAGGCATTATAGATTAAAGGGAACTCAACAAAAAGATGACCATTCAAAAAGACCATATAGTATAATTTTTGTTTTTACGGCCCACCCTACTGAAGCGAGATCTGATTCAGCCGTTGCTCTTTTTGATCAGATTGAAGATATTTTAAAGCAAATACTTTTCACTCCTTCAAAAGAGGAAATTTATTTAAAGGCCCTCTCTCACCTTATGAACCTTCTGTTACAAATCCCAATTTCAGGGCAAATAAAACCGACAGTAGAAAAAGAGTCTCAAAATATATTTAATGCAATACTAAGTAATAAGATTCTTCAAGAGCAAATCGATTTAAAGAAAAAAAATATTAATATACAGTTTAGATCTTGGGTGGGTGGAGATAAAGATGGTCACCCTAATGTTGACTATAAAACAATGCTTATTAGTTGGTCGCAATCAAGATATAAATTTGTTCACTATATAACTGATCAGTTTGAACAACATTGCAATATCTTAATCAAGCTCCCCCAAACAAAAGAGATTAAAACGCTCTTAAAAGAAACAATCCAATTACAAAAAAAGTTTCTAAAAATTATAAGTATTAAAAATAATGATTCCGCTAAAGTTACTAATTTAAGAAAAGAGTTTGAACAGCATTGCAATATATATAATAGAAAAATGGGACTTCAATCTCCTCAACTAGAAAATATTAGTACTCTATTTTGGCTCTACCCTGCACTTGTTGTCCCTTTAGAGATAAGAGAAGATGCAGAGCTTGTTCACAAGGCCCTTACAAATACAAAAGAACCTATTTTTAAAATGCTTAAACAACTTTCTAAGGTTTCACAGAAAAAACTAACGAAATGGTATGTGAGAGGCTTTATTATTAGCATGGTGCAAACATCTGGTGATTATCTTGCAGGTGTTCAATTAGTTAAAAAGACTCTTGGCACTTATGAAATACCCGTTGTTCCCCTTTTTGAAACAAGGGCTGCTCTTGAAAATTCGAATAAAATTCTCAAAGATGCCTTTCTTAAAAGTAGAAGTCTAAAGTCTATTCATACTAAAAAATGGGGTGGAAGATTTGAAATTATGCTTGGTTACTCAGATTCTTCTAAAGAATCTGGGGTTTTTACAAGTAGGCTCCTTATTGCAAAAACAATCAAAAAGCTTGATAGTTTTTTTAGGGCCCATCAATTAATTCCCGTCTTCTTTCACGGCTCCGGTGGATCTATTGCCAGAGGTGGTGGATCTATAAAAGAACAGACTGGTTGGTGGCCTCAAACAGCACTTAATATTTATAAGTCTACAATACAAGGTGAGATGATCTATCGTGGATTTAACGATCCTCTTATCATGGAAAGCCAGGTTCAAAAAATTCTTAAAAACTACTCTGAATTTAAATTTACTAAATCATATTATAACGAAAAGCTGGTCTTGGAATTTGCAAACTCAACTCAAAAATACTATCAAGATTTTTTAAAGAATAAAGATTTTGTTCATTTTGTAAGCAGTGTAACTCCCTACTCATATCTTGATCAGCTTAAAATAGGATCAAGACCATCTAAAAGACAGAGCTCGACTAAGGATTTTAAACTAAGGGCCATACCTTGGGTTTTATGCTGGACCCAGACCAGAATTTTATTTCCTGTTTGGTGGGGAGTAGGATCTAGTTGGCAAGCATTAAGCCTACAAGAAAAAGCAAAATTAAAATCCTATTTTAAAAAGGATGATTTTTTAAAGACATATCTTAAAACACTCGGATTCACTCTTTCAAAAGTAGAGCTCTCCATGTTTAATATCTATCTAACTAAAAATCTTCCTCCAGAAGAAGCTAAAAAATACCATTCGATGTTTAAACAAGAACTATCGCTGGCCATAAGATTTGTAAGAGAGATAAGTGGAGAAACAAACCTTCTTTGGTTTAGGCCTTGGCTAAAAGAGAGTATTTATTATAGATCCTCAATGATACATCCACTTAACCTTATCCAAATTTTAGCATTACAAAGAAAAGATTATTATTTGTTAAGAGAAACCGTGAGTGGAATAGCTTGTGGAATGATGACAACTGGATAATTTATACTTTTTTCAAAAATTCAGTTTTTAAAATAATCTGCACTCCATTGACTCTACCCTGGATATTGCCGGGATCATCAGTAAGAGAAATACCTCTTACAATAGTCCCTCTTTTGGCCGTAAAACCGGCCCCCTTAACATCAAGATCTTTAATTAAAGTAACAGAGTCACCTTTTAAAAGCTCATTTCCATTACTATCAAATACTTTTTCTGATGGAGTAGAACTCTCCAGGGTCTTTTTTTGCGCTAGTTCTAAAACGGAGTCCTCTAAATAGAGCTGTTCTAATAATTCACTAGACCAAGTTTGGTTTTTAAAAAAACTCAAAACTCTATAAACAAGAATTTGAACCCCAGGAAACTCACTCCACATTGTATTAGAAAGGGCCTTCCAATGATTTGAATCCAAGGGCATAGATCCATCAAGCTGTAGCCGGCATGTTACACATAAATAGGCTTTATATTGATCTTCTACTGCAAATGAAGCTAGCTCTGTCTTTGATTCACAAAGCTCACATTTATTTTGACTTCTCTTGGTCAGTTCAACACTCATATTAACCTACTTAACTGAGATAATATTATATTCACGGATTTCTTTTGGTGTTTCTAATTCAAAGGACTCTCCAACTTTACAGCCCAATAACTCATTGCCAATAGGAGAAAAAGCAGAAATAACCATGACGGCCTTGCCTTGGATATTTAACATAGTTCCACCAGCACCACTTGAAAGAAAATAGTATTGTTCTTTGTCATTTAAAGAAAGCTCTACTAAGGCACCAATAGCAATCTCATCATCTTCTTTAAATTCTTTTAAAACAATCTCTTCGAGCAATTGAATCTCAAGTCTTAGCTCCTCTACTCTTTTTTGCTGAGCACCAGCAAGATAACCTGCTTCAATAGCACGAGTATCATATTTGCCTTCAGACTTCATATCATCAGATTGATTATACTTAACAACAGACTCTGCAGCTTCTAACGAATTGGCATGTTCTTTTTTTGCATTATCAATCAATTGTTGAAGGATGAGAGATTTATCCACTAATTACCTTTAAAGATTTGAATAAGAACAAAAGGCTGAATTATTAAACACTTTGCAAGCTTTACATAAGGAGTCTTGGCCCAGTTTAGCGCTTCTGTCTCACTAGGAACTCTAAATTGCCCAGAGGACTGCCAAAGTTTTACCTTTGAAGCTTCATCATTTGCCAATGCAATACCAACTTGGACCAAATCAAGATCTTCATGGACTAGAAAAACAGCACCATTTTCATAATGGGTCTCAAGCATAGACCAATCACAATGATCAATCTCACCTGTTAGTTTTTTAATTAGATCTTCGGACATTAACTTAGTCTTTTAATTATATGATATCCAAATTGAGTTTGTACAAGATCTGATACAGAGCCTACTTCTAGATTAAAGGCAGCCTTTTCAAATGGTGCAACCATCATTCCTTTACCAAACTCGCCAAGATTACCTCCAGTTTGCCCAGATGGACATTTTGAAAAATCAGCAGCAAGTTTTTCAAACTCTTCACCTTGATTAAGCTTATTAAGAATATCTTCAGCTTCAAATTTTTGATCGACAAGTATATGTTGGGCCTTAATTTTATTTGTCATAGCACTCTCCTTGAATAGTAATAATCTATATCATCATAAATTAAGCAAATTGACTAGATTAACGTCCCAGAATAAGGCCTTTTAAATAATCTCCCTCTGGAAAATTTTTTAAAGGCGAGCAATCCTCTCTCATAAAGAGTTCTCTATTAATTTTAAACTCTGTGCCAATAAGCAGTGATTTAATAAGATTGCGAAATTGAGATCTGCTAGTTTGATATGTGTTCAGAAAAATAATGGCCGATCCTCTTTCTGATAAGAGGTTTAAGATATGAGAAAGCTCCTCTTTATAAAAATCCTTAACTGACTTTCGCTTTTTCTTATCAGTAGAAAAACTCGGTGGATCACAAATAATAAGATCAAACTGATTATTATTTTCTTGAAGCTCTTCTAAGGCCTTGTGACATGGTTTAATAATTGATTGGTGTAAATTATTATCAAAATTATTTAATGCAATATTCTCTTCTAACCAACTCATATAATTTCTTGAAATATCAACGGAACTAACTTTAATATTTTCTTTTAAACCCATCAATGAAAATGCTCCCGTATAAGAGAATAGGTTCAATACGTTTCGTGAATTTTTAAAATAAGGAGCAATCTCTGATCGCATAGAGCTCATATCAGTATAAAGACCAATATCATGATTTAGATTAAATTTAAGTTTAAACTTAATCTGATTTTCACTGATGACAATCTCGTTTTCAAGATTTTTAGAATATGGAGTGGGTGCAGATTTTTTCTCCCCAGGAATTCTTTTTTGTGTCCAAAAGTTCAACAGTCCGTATTCTTTTAAATTTTTTATTATCTTTTCTAAATAATCTTCCCAATAAAAACAATGATACTGGATTAAAACAATCCCCCCAAGCTTTTGAATAAATAATCCAGGTAAAAGATCTGCTTCACCAAAAACTAAGTATTGATTCTCTCTGTTTTTAATCATTGATCTTTTTTCAATAGAACGTTTGAGTCTAAAAGAGAACTCTTCCATAAAAGAGAGCTTCTTTTTTGACCAAAACCTGGCAACAACTTTAGGATGGTTTGGATCATGAATAAATGTGCCCAAAGTTCTCTCATCACCAGGATCATAGAGCTCAATAAGCTTTTGATCCGCTGGGAGTCTTACACTAAATTTATCTTTTGTTACCCATGGGTGTAGGTTTTTAAGAGACTTAAGAGTATCTGGGTGCAGTTTATAATAATCCATAGCTCTTGTTATCCTATATCTGTTTTTTTTGCTATAAGAAATTTATGAATTATCGCTATATTATTGTTCATAAACCTTGGGGTATGCTTTCACAATTCACCTGTGATGGTGCTCCAGGCTCCTCTCATAGAACTCTAGCAGAGCTTGATTTGCCTAAAGATATTTACCCAGTTGGAAGGTTAGATAAAGACAGTGAGGGATTATTGCTTTTATCAAATGATGGAAAGTTTATAAAAGACTTTCTAGACAAGCACCCAAGAGTCTATTGGGCCCAGGTTGAAGGCCTGGCAGATGCAGATCAAGTAGAACAACTCTCAAAGGGAGTTGAACTTAAAGACGGACTTACCAAAAAAGCACAAGTTAAAACCCTATATGATCTTGAACTACCCCCCAGAAACCCACCAATAAGAGAAAGAAAATCTATTCCCACATCATGGATAGAGCTAAGTCTAACAGAAGGTAAAAACCGTCAAGTCAGACGTATGACCGCAGCCGTAGGCTTACCAACACTTAGACTTTTAAGAGTAGGTCTAGGAAAAATTAAGCTTGATCTATTTAAAGATTTAAAAGTAGGTGAATGGATGGAGATAAAGAAAGAAGATCTAATTTAAAAAATCTATCTTGTCGTTGGTCTTGCTCTTCTTGATCTTGAAGCTGAACCACCACTATTTCTGCGACTTCTTTCACCTGATCTTGAAGAACCACTACCGCCGCCTTCACTTGATCTTCTTCTAGATCTATCAGGTCTACCACCACCAGAGCGAGCACCTGATCTTCTAGATCTTCCACCATATGAAGAGCCGCCACGACTTTCACTTTGTCCAGGAGCTGACTCAATATCTGAAAGACGATCATATTGTCTTAGAGTTTTATTAAATTTCCAAGAAAACATAAGCTTTAAAAGCTCATCTTCTCCAAGTCCTGCTAATTGTTTTCTAAAACTATCAAATGATTTATCGACTTTATATTCTGAACCTTTTTCAGTAATTGTTGAGAGCAAAGACTGCATGCCAACTAGTTCTTTTTCAATAGCGCTAAGTTTTAAAGAATCAACAGTAGGAAGTTTTGCGAATTCAATTTTTCTATTAATATGTTTTTCAATTCTTCTCATCGCAAATGAAGTTTTAGGACCTACAATAGTATAAGCTTTACCCTTCATTCCTGCTCTACCTGTACGACCAATTCGGTGTACATAAGACTCATTGTCTTGCGGTAGTCCATAGTTAAAAACATGTGTCAGGTTATCGACATCAATACCTCTAGCTGCAACATCTGTGCAAACCATAATACTGACTTTTTTATCCTTGAATCTTCTCATGACGTATTCACGATCATTTTGATTCATCTCACCACTTAATACCTCAACACTAAGACCACGTTTTTTAAGCTCGTCCCCGACTTCACGTGTTTCAACTCTTGTTCTACAAAAAACTAACCCATAAACTTCTTCAGGCTCAGACTCAATTAGTCTTGCGAGAGCTTCTTTAAAGAACTTATCTCTAACTACAAAATATTTTTGTTGAATATCATCATTACTAAGAGAAGACTTTTTAACTTTTACCATATCGTATTCGTTAAAAGACTTTTTAATAAGATCAAGAATAGTTCTTGGCATTGTTGCTGAGAACATAACAAGTTGTCTGTTTTCTTTAAACTGTTTTAAGATTTTTTCAACTTCTTCAAAAAATCCCATATTAAGCATTTCATCAGCTTCATCTAAGACACAAAAATTCGCATCTGCAAGTTTTAGCAGCCCTTTATCGATCATATCGATAACACGTCCAGGAGTTCCTACAACAATATGAGGCTTCTCATTTCTAAGGGCCCTGATTTGTTTTTCATAGCCAGTACCACCATAAACACATGCTGATCTTAAAGGTGTGTACTTACCAATCGTTTTAATTTGCTCTTCAACTTGATTTGCAAGCTCTCTTGTTGGTGCTAGAACAAGGGCCTGAACTGATCTTTTAGAGAAATCCATTCTTTCAAGAAGAGGAATTGCAAAAGCTGCAGTCTTTCCTGTTCCTGTTTGGGCCTGACCAATGAAATCTTTTTCCGTCGTTAATAAAAGAGGAATAGATTCTTTTTGGATCTCAGATGGCTTTTCAAAACCCATCTCATTGATGGCCTTGGCAACTGATTCCGATAAATTTAAGCTTTTAAAATTTTCCACAGCGCATCCTAGCATAAAGTTTTGAACTTGGTTAAAAATTGTACTTATTACAGAGTCTTATATTTTTGGAAGCGGAATAGTCTCATCCTCATTTATCACAGGTAAAAAACGTCCCTGGGCCCAATCTGACTTGGCCTGCTCAATCCTCTCCTTAGAGCTTGATACAAAATTCCACCACATATGACGGCCTTCAGGGAATATCTCTCCTCCAAAAATCATATACTCAGAGTCCTCTAACACTTCAATATTTATAGGTGTTTGCTCTTTAAAAATGATTAATTGAAATCTCTCAAATACTTCATTATCAATTTTGACTCTTCCTCGTATCATATAAAGGGCCGCTTCTTGTCCCAAAGAGACAGGAAACTCAACTCTCTGCCCTTTTTCGGATTGACCGTTAAGATAAAAAAGATCCGAGTAAACGGGAACTGGTGAATTTTCTCCAAGTGCAGAGCCAGCAATAAGGCGAAGGCTTGTTCCACCAGTAGTAATCATTGGAAGATCAGTCTCTTTAAAATGGACAAAGCTAGCAGCAACTTCTTCTTTTTCTTTTGGCAAAGCCACCCATAACTGAATCCCCTCAAGGTCCATTGGTTCAACTGAATTGGCCCTTTCACTATGAGCAATCCCTGAACCAGCTGTCATCCAATTTACTTCACCAGGGCGAATATACTGCTCATTGTTTAGGTTGTCCCTATGAAGAATTGAGCCTGAAAATAAATAAGTAATAGTTGCAAGCCCTATATGAGGATGAGCTCGGACTTTCATTTCTTTTTTACCCGCAATAGTCACAGGCCCCATATGATCCCAAAAGACAAATGGACCAACCATCCTCTTTTCAATTACAGGAAGAGCTCGCCTTACCATGAAGTTATCACCAAGGTCTTTAGGTTTTGGATCAATAATATGAGCTATTGATTTAGTCATTGATAAGAAATGGTTTAAAAATAATTTGATTATAAGACTTATACAAAACTCCATCAAACATAAGTTCTACAAGTTCTGCATTATATTCATCTACAATTTTAGTGCCATCCATATACATAACCTCAAGATCTCCAAAATTTTTGTAAGCAATTGCTCTAAATTTAAGGGCCAAAAGTTCACCTTGATATACGTCTACAATTTTATCACCTAAATAATTAACAACTTCCAGGTCTCCAATATTTTTATAAACAATAAGTTTATTAGTCATTTTTAGAAGCTCACCTTGGTAAGCATCTACTAGCTTAGCTCCTTGATAGTTAACAACTTCAAGATCACTAAAAGAGCGATAAACAATAAATTTGCGATTAGACTCTAGTAATTCACCTCCAAATGCATCAACTATTTTAGTTCCCTCAAAATTAACAATTTCTAAGTCTGAAGAAGATTTATAAATAACAATTTTATCTTCAAGACCTTTAAGCTGAGCTCCCCAAACATCTGCAATCTTTTTTCCTTCGCAATTTACGACTTCTAAATCACCACTTGATTTATAAGCAACTAATTTATTTGAATAAGTTAAAAGCTCGGCTCCATAGGTATCAACAATTTTTATACCTTGGTCATTAAAAACTGTAAGATTAGACCCCTCATTACCTGCATAGCGAATACGGCAATTAGCAAAAATAGAACTCATATAAAGAGAGCAAACCAGCACAAATAAATATTTCATGAATTTTCCTCATTCCAGGTATCAATGACAGTAAGTTATTATAAAAAAATGACCCAATTAGCAATTGAGGCTGTCATTATTGTAAAAATGATCTATAACTAGCGAAAACTACGTACAAGGACTCTTATGAGTGGATATGTTTGGGGTGCTCAAACTCAATTTTTTTTCCAATTAACCCCAGATATAATTTTAGATGCTGTTAATAAAATTGGTTTTATAGATTCTAGGCGTTGTCTTACTTTAAACAGCATGGAAAACCGAGTTTTCGAAGTAGAAATAGAAAACCAAAACGACTTTAAAGAACTTAAAAATCCATATATCATTGCAAAGTTTTATCGTCCTGGTAGGTGGAGTAAGGAACAAATCCTTGAAGAACATGGCTTTTTACTTGAGTTAGTTAAAAATGAAATCCCAGTCATTGCGCCACTTGTAATAGATGGACAAACTCTGTTCAAATTAGAAGACCATGATATTTTTTATACCGTTTTTCCTAAAAAAGGTGGCCGTGCTCCAGATGAAATGAATGAGGAGCAGCTTGAAATTCTTGGAAGAATGCTAGCAAGGCTCCATAATATTGGTGAAACAAAAACAGCAAAACATCGTCTTAAAATAGACCCTGTAAGTTTTGGAACACAAAACTTAAACTTTCTTTTAGAAAATAAAATTATACCAATGCATATTGAAACTATTTATAAAGATTTAGTTGAAAATATTTGCAAAATCTCAACACCTCTATTTGATAAAATTAAAAATATTAGAATCCATGGGGATTGCCATTGGGGAAATATCATCTCTCGAGAACAAGAAGGACTTTTCTTTATTGATTTTGATGACATGCTTACAGGTCCTGCAATCCAAGATATATGGCTTATTACACCTGGTAATGACGAGTATGCTAAAGAGAATAGAAATATTCTCCTTGGGGCCTATGAATCAATGAGAGATTTTGATAATAAGGAACTTAAATTAGTCGAGCCTCTACGTGCTCTGAGATTTATCCATTTTTCAGCTTGGATAGCAAAAAGATGGGATGATCCTGCTTTTAAAAATGCATTTGCTCATTTTGACTCTCCAGAGTACTGGGATGTTCAAGTAAATGATCTTAAAAATCAAACGTTGCTCATTGAACAAAGTCTCTGCCAAGGATTTGATTATTAGCTCTTCTACCTATGATCTTATTTGTATTGGTGGTGGTGCTGGTGGTTTTTTTGGCGCTATACAAGCATGTGAAATATCAAATCGCCCGTTAAAAATTCTTATTCTAGAATCATCAAGCTCTCTTATGAAAAAAATCAAAATTTCTGGTGGGGGAAGATGCAATATTACTCATCATTGTTTTGAACCTAAGCAATTAATTCAAAATTATCCTAGAGGACAAAGAAATCTTTTAAACAGCTTTTATAATTTTGGCCCAAAACATATGCTTGAGTGGTTAAAAGATAATGGAGTTGAGACACATGCAGAAAAAGATGGTCGGATTTTTCCAAAGACCAATGATTCCCAAACAATCATTGATTGTTTTTTAGATAAGGCCCAAAAATATAAGATTGATATTCAAATAAACTCTGCTGTAAAATCAATTATAAAAGAACAAAATGAGTTTGTCCTTAATACAAATGAAAGTCATTATAAATCAAAAAACATACTCCTATGTACCGGAAGTTCTAAGTCTGGATATGAACTAGCAAAAAGCTTAGGTCATCATATTACCTCTTTAGCTCCTAGCCTTTTCACATTAAAATCTAGCCACCCTCTTGTTGAAAACCTTGCAGGGATAAGTGTTCAAGAAGTAAAAATAAAGCTTTTAATAGGACAAAATGAATATAGTCAAAATGGTCCTTTGTTAATTACTCATTGGGGGTTCTCTGGACCAGCAGTCTTAAAACTTTCGGCCTTTGCTGCTAGAGAGTTCTTAAAATATAACTACTCAGGTGAGCTAAAAATTAATTGGTTTAATGATTCATCAGAGGATCAGGTATTTGATTTAATTTTAAAGGCACAGTCTCAGTTCTCCAAAAAACAAATTTCTAACTGCCCCCTATCGAATATTCCTAAAAGACTGTGGATGAGATTAATTGAAATCTCTGGTTTCGAAAATAAGGTCTATTGTGAAACTAGTAAGAAAGAACTTAGAAAGCTTTCTATTTTTCTAACAAACGGATCCTATGATTTTTCTGGAAAGGGAGAATTTAAAGAAGAGTTTGTAACTTGTGGAG
>CAYGJN010000004.1:0-46851 GCA_964350135.1 uncultured Bacteriovoracaceae bacterium
TTTCCTTTCTCTTTATTTAGAAAAAAAAGAAGGCAATTACAAACTACATACTTACTTATTTGATATTCAAAATGCAAAAGGCTTATGGCGAGAGGTAGCTTCTTTGAGCCTGGAGTTTAAAGATAGCGAGCTAAATGATCTCAATAATAGAATCTATAAAAGTATAACGGGACGTGACTCTGTTTTTAATTCAAAAATTGTATTTACCTCAGATCACCCGAGCGTTGGAAAAAAAACAATTAAAGAGCTCTATATTACCGATTTCGATGGTGAGAATAGAAGGCGGCTTACTTTTCATAAAGGTATTATAAGCTCTCCGGATATCTCTCCTGATAAGTCCAAGGTTGTCTATAGTCTCATTCGTTATAATAGAGGAAAGAGAAGCCAGAAGCTTTACATGCTTGATTTTAAAACTAATAAAACAAGCATCATCTCTGCTCAAAAAGGGCTAAATTCAGGAGCCGTTTTTGCTCCTGATGGAAAAAGCATTTACCTAACTTTAAGCCATGTTGGAAATGCAGAGATTTTTGAAATGAATCTTGCGAGTAAAAAGCTAAGAAGAGTTACAAAACATTCAAGTGATGATGTGGATCCTTCTATCAATAAAAGAGGAAACCTCATGGCCTTTTTGTCGGGGCGTCCAGGCAAGGCAATGATTTATACTGCTTCGGCTGATGGTACGGAGAAGAACGTGAATAGAGTGAGTTTTGTTGGGCAGTTTAATGCTACGCCTAGGTTCTCTCCCGATGGCGATGAAATTGTTTTTTCAAGCTGGGTAGACAATAGATTTGATCTCTATCGTATTAATACTCCTGGAACTGAGCTTGTTCGATTAACCAAAGATTTTGGCTCTAATGAGTCCCCAAGTTACTCAAATGATGGGGAGTTTATCGTTTTTACCTCTCAGAGGGTTTTATCTCAGACTGAGGCTGTCCAAGATTTATACATTATGGACCGAGAAGGCCAAATTTTGGGACAACTCACAAAGGATTTTGGAAACTGTCTATCTCCTAGATGGTCTAACTAGCTGAAATCTCGAAAAACGTGTAATTTTTTTAAACATCCGAGCATTTTACTCTTGTAAAAAATTCAACAACCCCTATACTAATTACAGTAGCTGCGCATCGCACAAGATGCATCATGTAAAAACTTAGCATATAGGAGTTCAATAATGACAATGGAAGCGATAAACCAAGAAGAGATCACAAAATTGGAGTCACATCTACTATCAAGTCTTGATGAGAAATTCTTTTTTGAGGGCCTTGCTCATTTTATTAAATCTCAACATGAATGCGATAGAGTTATCGTTTTCAAAAGCTTCGATGATGCTTCATCTCAGTTTATCGCTGATAGTGAAAATAGCTCAGTCGAGCAATATAAATTAGAAAAAGGAAAAGGGATTTCAGGCTATGTCATTAGAACTGAAAGACCTTATTATTCAAATAGTGTTTCTAGGGATCCTATATTTTATGGAGTTCAAGAAAGTGTTGGTATGAGTAGCGAACTTTGCATTCCTGTAAATATTGATGGTCAAATTATTGCAACTATTCATCTTCAATCAAAAAATGACCAAAGAAGTTTTGATCAAGAAGATATTAATAGTCTAAAAGACCTTTTTAATTTAATTCAAAGACCGCTTAACAATATGAAAATGTACCTCTCAGCTAAGCACCTTAGTGAGATGTTAAAGGCTAAGATTGACGAGAACCAAAAAGAAATTGATAAACAAATCGTAGGAGTGGAAAACTCTCTTTATAGAGTTCACGACTTTGATGTTATTGGACAATGTCCTGAAATGGTAGAGATAAAAAAAGCTGCCAGCAAAGTAGCAAAAACTAAAAATCCAATTATTATCAAAGGTGAGACTGGTGTTGGTAAAGAACATCTTGCAAAGAAGATTCATATTCTGGACCGAGGTGAAGAAAAACCATTTGTTATTGTAAACAGCTCAATTTTTACTGATGAAACATTTGAAAGAGAAATGTTTGGTCATGTAAAAGGTGCTTTTCTCGGTGCAAATATTGAAAAAATTGGTCTTTGTGAAATTGCTCATGAAGGAACATTATTTTTTGATGATGTAAGCCAGTTATCTCCAAATATGCAGATTAAAGTTCTTCGTTTTTTAGAAGCAAAGAAAGTTTATAAAATAGGATCTCAAAAGGCTAAAGAGGTAGATGTTAGAGTTATTGCCTCAACAAGTGCAGATCTTTTAAAAGAAGTAGAAGCTGGGAAGTTTAGAGAAGATCTATACTTTATGCTTAAAGGTTTTATGGTTAATGTCCCTGCTCTTAAAGATAGGGGCGATGACATCGAATTATTGGCCAATAGTTTTTTAAATGAAAATAAATCACCAATGGATTATAAGCACCTTTCTCCAGAGGCCCTTAAGGGAATGAGAGAATATCGATGGCCAGGTAATATCCGTGAACTTAAGAATGCAATGCAAAGAGCATATCTTATGAGTGAAGGAAAAATGGTCGCTCTAAGCCACCTCCCAGTAGATATACTAGAGAAAAAAGCAGATCACCGAGAAGAAGAGTATAGAGAAATGACCCTAGAAGACCTTGAGAGAAAGCATATTTGTAGAACTTTGGACCATATGAAAGGTAATAAAACAAAAACCGCTAAGACTCTAGGCATTACAGTGAAGACTCTTTATAACAAGCTTCACAGCTATGGCATGATTCAATCAAGGGACTCAAGAGTCCAGTAGATTTGAATTATTGAGTAATTAACTTTAGAATCTAAAAACGGCTGAGGCTCAAGCTTCGGCCCATAAATTAAGGAATTCACACAATGAATCAGATTGAAGAAACGCAAGACGCAGACAAGAATGATTTCAAAGCAAATATGAGAACATTTAGAAATACTCCTGAAGTTGAGAATTTCTATAGATTTGTTAGTGAGTTTGCTCTTAGAAGTGAAACTAAAACTCTAATTGAAAAAACTGTTTCTCTTATGGGTGGAAAAGTTCCAGGAAAAGAAAAGAAAAGAGGAAGAAAGAAGACCAAGAGTAATTTGCACTAATTAATATTTCAAATGAAGGCGCATGGAAGCGGCAATAAAAAAAAGAATTATCTACGATCCACTCTATAGCTTTATAAGACTAACAGAGCTTGAGTGGGAAATTATTAAAAGCCCATTCTATCAACGATTGCGCTGGATTAAACAACTTGGATTTTCAAGTTATGTTTTTCCAGGAGCCGAGCATTCACGTTTTGGGCACTCTATTGGTGTAATGTATAACTCTCATTGTATTATGCAGTCTATTGGCAAAGCTGTACCCGATGAAGAGTTATTTGTTTTAAAGCATGAATCCAAAGAGGCTCTATTTCATCAATCTTTAAGGCTAGCAGCACTTCTTCATGATCTAGGTACATTTCCATTTTCTCATACAACAGAAATGGCCTATATAAGCTATGGAGATACCAACACTGGTAAGAACAGTAAGAAAAAAAACTTACAAGATGATCATGAAAATCTTGGCTCCTTTATTATTAAAAATACTGACTATAAAAATGGAATTACTTTCATACTTAAAAAGTATGGAATTGATCCACAAAAAATTTCAGATTTAGTTAAGGGAGTTGATTCATCAGTTTTAGCAAATCAAATCCTTCACTCTGAAATAGACTGCGATAGAATGGACTATCTTTTAAGAGATGCTCATTATACGGGGCTTCAGTACGGAACTTATGATAGGGCCTATCTTCTCCATCATTTTGAAGTTGCAAATGTAGGAACGACTGAAGTTTTAACTATTAACCAGAGTGCTTTAAGGTGCGTTGAGGACTTTCTACAATCTCGCTTCGCTTGGTACTCACAGGTAATCCGCTCGACAAGAGGGGCTAAGTATGACGCTATCGCGGAGAGAATTTGCTTTTATCTTTTAGAGAAAGGCATGATGCTAAAGTATGGTGAACTTCTAGAACTCGTCAGCAAAAATCCAAACGAGTTTTACAAATTTAATGATATGTACTTTATGGGTCTTATCCATGGACATTATGTAAATGGTGATTTTGATAAAGCTCCTGAAATAAAAGATATGGCTGAGTGTTTATTATTTCAAAAGCATTCAGATGCCATTAAGCACGATGCTCTTGCACAACGTTTGTTAAACCAAGACGAAATTCATCAAAATCAAAAGCATTTTAAAAAAGCAGAGGATTATTATAAGAAAATTCAAAGTTTTATAAAAAAATCGAACTGCAAAGATGCATGGGTTGTACCGGATCTTCCAAACAAGAATAATATTGTTTTTGTGAAATCCAAGAGCAGAATTGTAAAAGATCTAAAGGGTCAAAATGTTCTTTTAACAAGAGATCCAGTTAAGATTAAGTTTGGAGAAAATAAGGTTAGACTCTTAGCTGAAGTAGAAAACTCGGTTATTTTTAAACTTCAAGACTCTTTTAATTATATTCCCAATATTTATTGTTCAGAGTCAGCTTATAAGCTTTTAGAAGAGAACAACCTGGTTGACTAAAAACATCAAGTAAGACTTACAAATATAATCTCATCTTAATAATCTTAAAGCCTTAACTTTGAATGTTATGGCTAATTCTGCTATAATTATAAGATACAGGGGATGAAAGATTCAACCCCTCAAAGCAGCTATGGAAGGTAAAGATGCTTGAGCAGTCACTGCGCCAATCCCACAAACAGTACCAAGGTCCGTTGAGTAAATCTTATCTTTTTTATTTAGAAAATATGACAGTAGAGTTTTCTAAAACAAAAGCATTACAAAACATTCAGCTTGCGATCAATGAAGGTGAGATTGTTTTTATAACAGGTGTTTCAGGAGCAGGTAAGACCACATTACTTAAAGTATTGGCTGGAGAAATTAATCCTACAGGTGGAAGAATTTCAGGGAAGGCCATGACTAGTAAGAAATTCACTTCAATGATTTTTCAAGATTTAAGATTAATTGATGATCAATCCATTGAAAATAACTTGTGGTTTGCTTATGATTCCAGCATTTATAAAAACAGAAATGAATTTTATGAAGACCTTTTACAATTAGCAAAAATTTTAAAAATTGATGATAAGATGGGAAACCTCATTAGAGATTGTAATAGAGGTTTACAGCAGAAAGTTGCGATTCTTAGATCTCTCATGACAAGACCAGATATTATTTTAGCTGATGAGCCAACAAGTGCCCTTGATAAAGAGAATGCAAATAGCTTATATGACATTTTTAGTTTTTATAATAGCAAAAGAAAAGTAACGATTATCTGGGCCAGTCATAATAGAGATCTTGTTAAAACATTCTCCGGTCGTATAATTCATCTGCAAAATGGAAAGCTTGTTCATTCGGGGCACGCATGTTTTATATAATAAATTATTTCAAAGCACTTATTAGTATGAGGTTCAGAGGAGCGGTCCAAATCGTCTTTTTTGGGATGTTTGTCTTAGTTGGCCTTAACTATACTAATATTGAGAACTCTTTAGAGAATAAATTGAAAATGGAAAAGCCCCTTCCATATTTTCATGCATTAATTTCAGGTAAACATCAAATAGAATCAATTCAAAGAAGAATTATAAGTCTTCCTGGTGTTAAAAGGGTGCGAGTAAAAGCAAATGAAGATTTAGCTGCAAAAGCGAAAGAGTTTGCCCTGGACTTTGACCTTGCTGACTTGGGAGTTGAGCTGTCTAAGTTTTCTGGGTTACAAGTATATCTCAATCCAGATATGAACAGCAGAAGTTTTTCTTTGATTAGAGAGTATATTTCAAGGTTAAGCGGTAAGGATAACGTGACATTTTCACCAATTAAAAATCCTGACCTTTATATGCTTAAGACAAAAGAAACATTTATTAAAATTATTAAAAAATACGGACCTTTGAGTTTACTTGCATTATCGCTTTTGCTTTGGGTCTTTAGTGTTTGGTTAACTAGGAAAGAGTTTGTTCGCAAGATGTATCTCATTGAACAATACCAAAGAAAAGACTGGGTTGCCTTGAAGTCTTTTCTTGGTGGCAACCTTGTTTTAATTACTCTTCTTTGCTTAGGAATATTAATAACATTTAAAACTATTAATATTATTTTCTTATTTTCAGTTATCCTTTTTCTTTTTATTGTAAGTTTAAATTTTCTAATTTTTAAAAAATGGCAAATCTAGTACTTTCCATTCTTGTAGTGTTATCTTTTAATGGCTATTCAAAAGTGAAGAGTCCGCAGAACTATTTAAAACTTCAAAAAAAATACCAAACAGAGAAAAAAGATTTATCAAGAATCAAAAAAAGAATCATCAAGATAGAGAAGCAGTTAAATGAAAGTAATAAGTCATATATTTCACTAGACCGTAAAGTGATAGTCGTAAAAAAAGAGCTTGACTCTATTGTTGTAGATTTAAAGGTTAAAAGAGAAGATATAGTTAAAATAAAGGCTCAGCTTAGATCTCTACTTACATTCTATCTTCATCAAAGTATAGATGACACTAAAACAAGTGAAGACCTACTATTAAGTAAGATTGCACTTAAAAAGATTTCTTTGCTAAAAAGAAAGTTTAAAAATCATAGTGCTGAAATTCAGGCCCTTTTATCTCAGGCAAAAGTTGTTGAAAATACTTTAAGAGATTACAAAAGTAATCAAAGAATCATTTTATCTCTCATCAAAAAACTAGAACAAGAAAAAGTTGGTTTAACTCAAGACTTTATAAGCCAGAAAGAAGGGGTTCATAACCTCAAAGGTAAACTTGCAAAATCAAAAATTACACGGCAAGTCCCTAGGGTTCTACGAAAACCATTTCAATTAAAAGGACCATTAGCTAACTTTAGTGACTTCAAGACAGGGAAGAAAGGAGTAACCTATAAATTTAGTGGAACAAGACCTGTCTACGCTGGGCATACTGGAAAAATCTCCTATATAGGACGTCTCGCCAACTATGGTAAAATTATAATAATTGATCATGGTAATGATATTAGAAGTGTATTTCTTGGAAACTTCAAACCTAAAATGAAAAAAGGTGATGCGGTAGTTAAGGGAAGTATTGTTGGTTATACAAATCCAACAGCAGAAGACGGGACTTTATATTTCGAAGTCAGAAAAAAAGATATTGCAGAAAACACTATTGAGTGGCTTGATTCAAAAACAAGTTTTAAAAAAGGCGCTTAGGCAAATAGATGAAAAGAATTGGCTTAATTGTATTAATGATTACACTGATGGCAACATCCACAGTTGTTTATAGCGCTAAATCTAAGTTTGAATACCTTGATTTATTTAGCAGAGTGCTAGACCTTATCGAGAATCAATATTATAGAAAAGTTGATACTGAAAAACTTATTGAAGGTGCACTTCGTGGAATGATGGAAACTCTAGATCCTCATTCTGCTTACCTAGATAAAAAAGCAATGAGCAAGATGAAAAGCGATACTTCGGGTAAGTTTGGTGGTCTTGGCATTGAGGTGACTCAAAAAGATGGACATTTGGTAGTCATTACTCCGATCGATGATACACCTGCATTTCGTGCTGGTCTGAAGGCCGGTGATAAAATTGTTGAAATAGAGCATGAGTCGACAATTGGGCTTGCCCTAGGTGAGGCTGTTGATAAAATGCGCGGCAAGCCGGGAACAAAGCTTAATGTAGGAATCTTAAGAAAAGGTGAAGATAAGATTCGATATATTAATCTTACACGCGAAATTATTAAGATTGTTCCAGTTAAGTCTGAAATAGTTAAAGACAATTTTTTATATATTCGTTTAACTCAATTTCAATCAGAGTCAGCTAGCTCTATTGTTAAAGCAATCAAAGAGGCCAAAAGTGAAATGGGTAAGAAGGATTTAAAGGGAATTGTTTTTGACCTACGTTCCAATCCTGGAGGATTGTTAGATGAGGCCGTAAAGGTATCATCATTATTTCTAAAAGAAGGAATCGTCGTTTCGACTGAAGGTCGTGATCCTAAAAATAAAGAAGTTCGTTATGCAAGAAAGACTGGGTTTAAAGATATAACAACTCCATTAGCTGTTCTTATTAATGGTTCAAGTGCATCTGCTAGTGAAATTGTTGCAGGAGCATTACAAGATCATAAAAGAGCACTTATTATGGGAAGCCAATCTTTTGGAAAGGGTTCAGTTCAAACTATTATTGATTTAACAAAGTTCCATGGAGTAAAACTAACTATTCAACAGTATATGACTCCAAGTGGAAAAAAAATTCAAGCAAAGGGAATTATTCCTGATGTTAGCTTGGCCGATTTAAAGACTAACTGGAAAGAAGAACTCTTAGTGGAAGGCAGCTATATTAGAGAAGTGGATCTAAGAAATCATTTAAATGCAACTATTGAAACTAAAGAAGAGAGACTTGCTCGCGAAGCTCGTGAGAAACAAGACCGTATTGAGCGTCGTAAGAAAGCTCAAAATAGGAAAAAAGGCAGTGGTAATACAACAAGAGAAGATGATGATGAACTTCCTAAAAGAATTGCCGCAAAAGATGATTACCAAGTTTTGCAAGCGGTTAATTACCTAGCAAGCTTTCAATTTTTTAAAGATATTAAACAAAATTAAATTTGAGCGAATTCAAAAAGATCTAGAGGAAGCTCTCCAATAACTCTGCCCTGCTTATCTCTTTTTGGATACTTAGGAAAAACAATATACCCATTAAATGGGGCCTTAATCAGCTTTTCATTTTCATCTAAACCTATAACTTCATTTTTATGAACAAGTGTAAAATTAGAAAGCTTCTTTGTGAGCCTGACTAGAGGACTTGTAAAAGGATACTCATAATTAACAGTATAAACTTTCAATTTATAATTTTTTCTAATTTTGAGGCCTTCAAATGAGCTAATATCAATTGCTCTTTGCATAGTTTGAATAGCTAAATCTTGTGCCTTTGATGCTATACCTTTTTGAGAAAGTTCAATACAGACAGAGGGGACGTTCTTAGTATAAGCGTAGCCTGTGGCAGTTCCGTAACGAAGTGACTCCTCAAGGGAAAGCTCGAGAAAAGTGTCACAAGTACCAATTTGATCAGCAAAGCTAGCCGTTATAGGACTATTAACAGTAACAAAAAATGGTCTTCCAGTTTCTTCAATAGTTTGATGGAAATCGACATGAAAGTCTGAGCTATCAATAAGAGATTTAAGTTCCTGAGCACGTTTATGCTCGTAGTTTTTGTTAGAGTCGCTAAAAAATAACCTGTTGAGGTCATTTTCAACAAAGCGCCTTTCAAGCTTAATGGCCTCTATATTACCAAGAGCAAAAACAACTTCTCCATTAAAAGAAACCTCTTTGTTTTTAAACTTTTGAATTAGCTCAAGAAAAGCAGGGACACTTCCAATTTCATCACCATGAATACAGGCCGTGAAAAGAAGCCTCTTTCCAGGCTTTTCACCCTTGAATAAAACAGCATATTCAATGAGAGTTTCTTCGTTAGCTATGAGTTTTTGAAATTGGGCCAATAGTCTTTTCATCAAGTTAAATATAAGCGAAAGAAACAAAGTATATCAAGTAGTTATAATTTTTTTTTATGGAATGCGTCTATCTTTGACGAAGAGGGAGTTGTAAGATTCTAAAATGTTGCCCAAGTCCTTATCTGTTACCCAGTTTTTAAGCAGTGTAAAGCACCTCATAGAGGGAAGTTTCCGCTCTGTTATTGTTGAGGGGGAGATAAGCAATTTATCAAGTTCTGCAGCAGGGCATTGGTATTTCACCCTTAGTGATCAGCAAAGCTCTATGAGTATTGCTTGCTTTAGAGGTGATGCTCTTAGAAATCCAATACTTAAAAGACTTAAAGAAGGTGACAAAGTTCTTTGCATGGGACCCCTTGGAGTCTACACCAAAAGAGGGACTTTTCAATTGCTTTGTAAATCTATCCAGCCCATGGGGGTTGGAGATTTAAAAGTGAGACTTGAAGAGTTAAAACAAAAATTAAGTTCTGAGGGACTGTTTGATCTAGAAAGTAAGAAAACTATTCCTAAATTTGCCAGAAAGATTGCAGTTATAACGGCAGAAAAAGGTGCAGCTCTTCAAGACTTTTTAAATATCTATAAAAGAAGATCCCTGTGGATGGACATAGTTTTAGTGCCTGCTTTAGTTCAAGGCGATGGAGCACCCAAGTCTATTATTTCAGCCCTTAAGAAAGCTCTTGCAATTAAAGATGTTGAGGTAATTGTTTTAACAAGAGGTGGTGGCTCCATAGAAGATCTCTGGGCCTTTAATAACGAAGAGCTTGCAAGAGAGATATTCAAGGCCCAAATCCCCATTATAAGTGCTGTTGGACATGAGATAGATTTTTCAATTAGTGATTATGTAAGTGACCTTAGGGTTGAAACCCCCTCGGCAGCAGCCCAAGTTTTAACTGAAGGGCAAGTGAATTTAAAAGATCGATTAAAAAATATTAAAATGAGACTGGAAGCAAATATTGCAAAAAGATTTTCAGACTTAGCAACAATTGTAGAATCAGCAAGTCCCAAGAATCTATTACAGATTATTCATCAAAAGCTTTCTTACTTAAAAGCAAAACTAACAGAACTGAACTTATCACATAGAGTGCATAGTATCTTTAGTTTTCATGAAAAGCATTATTTATTAGATGAGGCCAACAGCTTTATGCTTTCTGATCTTGAAAGAAAAAATACAAAGATAAAGCACCGTTTAGAAAAAATAGAGAGGTTGCTAGAAGCTTATAATCCAAATGCTGTCTTAAAGCGTGGCTACACTTATATTTCCTACAAAGGATCTCCTGTGAAAGAGGGCAAGAGTTTTAAGCAAGTTAAAACTAACGAAAAGTTCTCTATTCATTTTCATGATATGGTTGTTGAGAATATTAAAAATGATTAATGTATCATCGAGTATAAAAAAATTAGATAGAGAGTTTCACAATAAATTATTGAGAGAGTTCTCTGATATGCCATGTGATGGTGATAGCCTTGCTACTGTTCAAATATTGAGCAGAGATGAGTTCTCTAACTCTTATCATGACTTAACATCTAAGTGTGTTTACTTTGTGTTTCAACAAGACACTCCTTCTCTTGGGTTTTTTCATGAAGAATTCCAAACAGATTTAAATTATCTCAGCTACTCCACAGAAGACAACCTTTCTAACTTAAAAGAAATTATAAATCACTTTCTTAAAACAAAAGAAGAAACTCAGTTTTTATCCCTTCTTAAAAGAGCAGAGAAAGACTCAAAGTTTTTTTTTAAACTAGCAAAGTCATTTGCAAAAAAACAATTAGAAGAAGCTGGGCAAGACCCTATTATTCAAGACCTTATGAGATTTCAAGAAGAGGTTTTTTTAGATATTGATAAAGAAGAAATAAGTATTTCTCTAATTAAGTTTTTAGATAAGAAATGGAAAAATAGATATTTTAAAGCTTATAATCAAATTGAAGAATTCGACTTTCTTCTACCTTTAGGAGGAGGCAGCGAAGTCAGCTTCATTGGTATTATCGATGATGGAAAGAGAAGCTTCACTGAAAAAGATTCATTTATTATCTATTATGTTCTTTCTATTTATAATAATTTTTTAGAACTTCAAGAACTTTCCAAGCAAGCTCAGGTTAAAGATAGTATTCTTGCAGAAGCATTTAGCTGTGTAGATATACCGATTGCATTATTTTCAAAAAATGGTGACCTCTATCATTATAATACTCAGTTTATTGATTTAAGAGTTTCAGCAAGAGATTGTCTAAAGCATAAAAATGGTCAAACTCTAAAAATCAAGGATAAGAAGTACCTTTGCTACAAAGAAGAATTATCCGACGATAAAGGAGATTATATCTATATCGCTTTTTTAAGTGGTGACGATATGAACCCAAGTGATAAAATAGAAATGAATCCTCAAGAGCTTGGTATTATTACTAGTTCTATGGCCCATGAACTTAATAATCCAATGGCCGGTATTCTCGCTGCGGTAACACTTTTGCGAATGGAGGATTTTTGGTCAGAAGATCAATTTGCAGAGCTTGAAGAAATTGAAAAAAGTGCAAAAAGATGTAAAAGCCTTGTTGAGATCTTTCTTGGCTTTTCTCAGACTAAACAATCTCATTCTCGAAATACTTCTTTGCTGGAAAGCTTTCAATTCGCACAGTATCTTTTAAATTTTAGAGTTGTAGAAACAAATATAAAACTTGCTATTAATTGGAGTGTTGATCGTGAAATTGAACAAAATTTTCCTTTAGGTGGGGCGATCTTTTCAATGTCACTCTATCTCATCTTTGGTGCTATGATGACAAGTTTTTCTCATCAAAGTATGGTGGAAGAACTTAAGGATGCAAATCTTGTATTAAATGGAGAGGTGAGGGGCCAAGGAAAAGAAATTATTATTATTGCAGATCAAAATTTTTCATTTCTTGAAAATGCAGAAGAGCTTCAACTGGTAAAACATTTGTTAAGAATTCAACGTGCTAAATTAACAATTAAAGATGATCATCTAATTATAGAAGTTGAGGAGTCGTAGTGCTGGGATTAAGTATTTTTGTAGGAGGGGGATTAGGATCATTAATAAGATGGCTTGCAACTCTTACCTGTAATCAGCTTAGGCTTCCTTTTTGGTCTTCAACCATGCTCGTCAATATTGTGGGGACACTTATCTTATTATTTCTTTATAAATTCTCGAGTGAGAATTCCTCACTCGATCCCATGCTCAGAATTGGTATTTTAGGGGGGCTAACGACTTTTAGTACCTTTAGCCTTGACCTCTTTAAGGCAATGGAGAGTCTTCAGTGGGGAAGCGTTACTATTATTTTGCTAGGCAACGTTTTAAGCGTGTTTGTTATTTCTTTTCTTTTTTTTAAATTCAGTTAGATATGTTCACGTGGATAAGTAGTTTTTTGCGTGGCCAGTGTATTAAAGCTACTTAGCAAGTTGTGAAAATTGTTTTTATCGGAAAGAATAACTTCTTTAGAAATAAAGAGGTATTCTCTGTTTTTTCCTTCTTTAACTTTCTTGAGGTACTCATTTATAAATGGAAAAAGATCCTTATGTATAGGATGGCGACTTGTTTTTTTCTTTTTTGCCTCTGATCTTTTAATATGGCCTAGTACATAATGAAGAACTCTCTTCTTGTGAGAAGGGAATCTAAAAATAAGTTCATTTTTGTTATGAATATTAAAAAGTGGAAAAACTAACATTTGTGATGGAATTAAATGTTTTGTAATAAGAAAATGCTCTTGGTCTAACCCTGCAACAAAGTCATCAACAGAAAATGGTACTTCATCGACATTTAAATGCTTCTTACACAGATACTTTACAAGTATATCTTTTATATTTTGTTCAAACTTATTAAAGTGAGCGTTAAATGTCATAAAGGTTTCAAAAAATGAACCCATAAGCTGAACTGTGACACTTTGATAATGAAGCTCTTTTAAAACTGTGCGAACAATTTCTTTTTCTGCATAGGGTGAAATAAGTGGAATTGTTGCTAATTGCAGGCCATTAAAACCCTTAATACTGATAATTGCAGGTGATTGAATTTTTTCAACAGTCGAAATAATTTTATCATATTCTTCATGAGTGAAATGTGAACGATCAAGTTCAAATTTAGACCTAGGGTAATAGAGTTGATTTACTTTTCTGATTCCCTTATCAATAAAAACATTAAGGTACTTTAGTAATAAATGAGCACAGGCCTTGGCGTCTTCTAATGCTCTATGGGCCTTATTATGAGGAATATTAAAAATCTGACTCATATAATTTAAATTAGAACTCAATATATTTGGAATCATGTACTTGGTCATAAGGTTTGTACAAAGAGAGCGGTTCTCCAATTGAGGTTTATTTAGTCTTTGAAGAACAGAATTAAGAAATGGAAAATCAAAAGAGATATTATGGGCCACAATAATATCAGGTCCAATGAACTCCAAAATTTCTTCAATAACATCTTCAATTTTAGGCGAATTTGTAATATCTCCAGGAGATATAGAGGTTAATTTTTGAATAAACTGTGGAATTGGAATTTCTGGATTTATTAAATAACTAAGTTCATCAATAATTTCTAAATTTTGGATCTTAACAATACCAATTTCAATGATCTTGTCAGTTTCTAAGTTGCCACCAGTTGTCTCCAAGTCAAGGACAACAAATGAGAGATCGGATACTAATTTTTTTGAATCAAGGTTTTTCATTTTTTTTTGCCTTCAAACATTCGCCCGAAGATTACGAGTTCTATTATTATAACCTAGCCTTAGTTTCAATCAAGCTCGGTCATCTTTTTCACAGCATTAGAAAGTAATGTAGAGAATTTCTCCATTACCTTTAAAGCTTCATCTTTTATATCGCCGTGATCTAGCTTATTTCGGGATATTCCAGCGGCCATATTAGTAATACATGATATACCGGCAACTTTAATCCCTAAATGATTGGCAGCGATTGCTTCAGGAACAGTGCTCATACCTACCATATCCCCACCCAATGTACGAATCATTCTCACTTCAGCTGGTGTTTCGTAGGTTGGCCCTAAAACTGAGCAATAGGTCCCTTCTTTTAAACTAAGTCCAATCTCTTGAGCACTTTCCTTTAGAATTTCACGAAGTTTTGGATCATATGCATGAGTCATATCTGGAAATCTTGGACCAAGTTCAGCTAAATTTGGTCCAACCAATGGGTTTTTCCCCATTAAGTTAATATGATCTTTTATGGCAATAAGGTCACCCGTTTGATAACTCTCATTTATGCCACCAGCAGCGTTAGTTAAAATTAAATGCTCGGCTCCGAGAGCTGCTAAGGTTCTTACAGGAAAAACGACTTCCTCCATAGGAACACCTTCATAGGCATGAAGTCTTCCTTGTAAAACAGCAATATTGACTCCCTGAACTTTTCCAAGAATTAATCGACCCTGGTGACCTTCAACTGTTGTTTCTTTAAAGTAAGGAATTTCAGAATAAGGAATAATTATCTTATCTTCCATCTTCTCTACATAAACTCCCAGTCCAGATCCTAAAACCATTCCAACTTTTGGAACAAATTCAGCAATGGATTGAATATGCTTTGCGGCTGATGCGAGTTTATCGTACATGAAACTGTCCTATGTAAAATTACCCTATGATTCTAAGGCTTCATAAATGAGAGGGTCAAGTTTTGGTTTTGTTTTGGAGTATTTAATAATTTCATTATTAAACTTGCTTTCAAGCTCTTTAACGAGGTTTAGTTGCGAAGCATGATGAAAAATAGAGAATATTTCATCGCCGGCCTTGATTTTGGCACCGGGCTTTTTGTGAAACTCAAGTCCAACAGAAAAATCAAACTTATCTGCAGTTCTTTTGCGCCCACCGCCAAGTTCCAATAAGAGAAAACCGATTTGATCATTTTGAAAACTTTTTATATATCCAGATTTTTGTGCTTTGACAGTGTAAGTCTTCAAGGCTTGAGGGAGGCGTTTATAATCTGTAATCACTTTTGGATCTCCGCCTTGATCCTTAATAAGTTGAGTGAATTTTTTTAAGGCCTCTCCTGAATCCAGTGCTTTTTTGGCCTTTGCAATTCCTTGCTTATGGGATTTTGCCAGTCCTGCTAAATATATCATTCCACCAGCAAGGCTCAGTGAAAGTTGTTCAAGATCTTTTGGACCTCTACCTTTAAGAGTTTCAATACATTCAATAACTTCATGGGAGTGTCCAACCATATTACCCAATGGCCAATCCATATTTGTAATAAACATCATTGAATTTACATTAAATTTACTAGCAACTTTCATCATACTCTTAGCAAGTTTTCGGCAAGAGCTTTTAGACTTCATAAAAGCACCAGATCCAAATTTAAGGTCCATTACAAGTCCACTAATTCCTTCAGCAAGTTTTTTACTCATAATACTTGCAGTAATAAGAGGAATTGAATTTATAGTTGCAGTGACATCTCTAAGTGCATAAATCTTTTTATCAGCAGGTGCAATCTCTCTGGTTTGTCCTGTTAAAACTAAACCATGTTTTTTAAGGAGCTCTGAAAATTGTTGTAAATTAATATTGGTATTAAAACCCTCAATACTTTCAACTTTATCAACTGTTCCCCCTGTATGCCCTAGTCCGCGGCCAGCAATCATTGGAACTTTAACCCCGCAAGCAGCAGCAAGGGGGGCAATAACAAATGAAGCTTTATCTCCAATACCACCTGTCGAGTGCTTATCGATAACTGTAGGGTCATCAAATTTTAAAACTTTTCCAGAATGAAGCATTGCTTCAGTGAGGGCCTGGGTTTCCTGAGTATTCATTCCATTAATGAAAATTGCCATTAATAATGCAGTCATTTGATAATCTGCGACTTCGCCCAGTGTCAATCCTTGGATGAACCACTGAATTTCGCTGTCCGTTAGAGCAATTCCATCTCTTTTCTTCTGAATAATTTGATAGGCGTTCAAGGATTCCATATAATTAATTGTCAAAATCCGTCTGTTTAGAAAAAATAGACTAATAAAGAGGCATATTAGCTTCTCTCATGCACCCAGGCAAACCTAAAGGTATGTAAATGAAAAATCTGAATCAAAATTTTATATTCGTAATTATTTTTACATTACTGAGTAATCTTTCACTAGCACAGGTTCCCCCTGCAGGCGGGGGCGGTGGTGAAGGCGGTGGCGAGATGGCCGGTGTTATTGAAGACTCATTAGGAGACTTATCACTGGTAGCCTATGCAGGTGTCGGTGGCGCTGTCTTAGGGCTTTCCACTCTTTCTTTTGTTGATGAACCAAGCGAGCATTTAAAAAATATTATTGTTGGTGGAGCTATTGGAATTATTGTTGGTGTTGCATTTGTTGCTTATAAACAAGCAATGAGTACATCAACTGAGTATAATGATACTGTCATGGAAGCAGAGATTGATTTCTCAACTCCTGCGCGAATCAAGTGGGCCAGCTCAAATAGTAATAATTACCACAAGCCTCTTGGGCAAAGTCTAGGATGGACCTTTAATTTCTAAATTCAGTTAGCTTGAGATAATAAGGGGATTTTATGGATCGGTTAATGTCGCTAGTAGGTCTTATTGCCATGATTGCAATAGCCTATGCATTAAGCTCTGACAGAAAAAAAATTAATTGGAGAACAGTAACAATAGGAATTGGTCTTCAGCTTTTTTTTGGGGTTCTTATTCTTAAGACAGATGCTGGTCGAATGGTTTTCGATGGAGCAAAAAACTTCTTCAGTAGTTTTTTAAATTATACAAACGAGGGTTCAAAATTTATTTTTGGTAGCCTCGCCAATCCAACCAATATCGGATTTGTTTTTGCAACAATGGTTTTACCAACGATTATCTTTTTTAGTGCTTTTATGAGTGTGCTTTATCACTTGGGTGTTATGCAGGCGGTGGTAAAGATAGTTGCTAAGTTTATGATGAAGTTTATGAAGACTTCAGGCTCAGAATCTTTAGCTGCAGCTGCAAATATTTTTGCTGGTCAAACAGAAGCCCCTCTAGTGATAAAACCATACATAAGTAAAATGACTGAGTCTGAGCTTATGGCCCTTATGACCGGTGGCATGGCCACTGTTGCAGGGGGAGTTCTAGCTGCCTATGTAGGACTTGGTATTGATGCTGGTCATTTACTTGCTGCATCTGTGATGAGTGCGCCAGCCGCGCTTGTATGTGCCAAACTAATGATTCCTGAAACTAAAAAATCTCCAACGGCAGGAGATGTTAAAGCTAGTCTTAAGCCAACAACTGTTAATCTAATTGATGCTGCAGCAACAGGAGCAGCAGATGGTCTAAAGCTTGCCTTAAATGTTGGAGCTATGCTTTTAGCTTTTATTGCACTGATAGCGATGCTTAACGGAATTTTGTCAGGGGTCGGTGGAATTTTTAATTATCCAGAATTAAGTTTTGAAATTATAACAGGGTATCTTTTTGCGCCAGTGGCCTTCTTGCTAGGAGTTCCATGGCATGAATGTATTCAAGTAGGCTCTTTGCTTGGAAAAAAATTGGTTGTGAATGAATTTGTTGCTTATCTTGATTTGCAACAACAAATTGAACTTCTATCTCCAAGGGCCGTTACTATTTCAACTTATGCTCTTTGTGGTTTTGCCAACTTTAGCTCTATTGCTATTCAAGTTGGAGGAATTGGAACCTTAGCTCCAGACCGCAGAACAGATCTTGCAAAGCTAGGGATTAAATCATTAATAGGAGGAACTTTGGCCTGTCTTATGACTGCTGCCATTGCGGGACTCTTTATCTAAAAAAAGTTGTATTTATGGGCAAAGAATTAGTAATTAATAAAACCACAAATGAAATTCGTGTGGCTCTCCTGGAAAATGGAGAGATTCTTGATTTTCTTGTTTCAAGGAATAATAAAAGTCAGCCCAATAAACCTCAGGTTGGAAATATTTACAAAGGAAAAGTTATTCGCGTGCTTCCTGGCATGCAGTCTTGCTTTGTTGATATCGGTTACGAAAGAGCAGCATTTTTATATGTTGATGATGCCTATATACCAACTCTTGAAGAGCAAAGAGAGATGGCCGATAAAAGTCGCAAGCTCAGAGAGCAAGAAGAAAATAAGAGAAAAGGTGAAGTCATTCCTGATGAGTTTTCAACTTTATCAGAGTCAGTTGATATGCGTTTTCGTCCTGATGTAAAGATAGAAGACTTCTTAAAAGAGGGTATGGAGATTATGGTTCAAGTTGCAAAAGAACCTATTTCGACCAAAGGACCTCGAATCACAAGACATATAACTTTAGCTGGAAGACATGTGGTTTATATGCCCTTTATTGAGCATATTGGAGTTTCAAGAAGAATTGATAATGAAGAAGAAAGAGATCGCCTAAAAGAAATTCTTGAAAATATTCGTCTAGAAGGTACAGGAATTATTGCTCGTACAGTTGCTGAAGGGCAGTCTACTAAAACATTAAAAAATGATTACAGTATGCTTTCTCGAATGTGGAAAGAAGTTAAAAAGAAAAGTGAAAAAACAAAACCAACTCAAATCATTCATCAGGATTTTACTTTTGTAGAGAGATCTTTGCGAGACATTACTGATGAAGATGTTGAAAATATTTGGGTAGATGACCAACAAACTCTTAAGAGGGTTGAGCGCTTTATAAATAAGTTCCTTGTGAATATGAAAGGCAAGGCAAAGCTTTATAATAATACAATCCCAATTTTTGAACATTATAGTATTGATATAGAACTTGAACGGGCAATTTCTAATAAAGTTTATTTGAAATCAGGTGGCTCAATTAATATTGATCAAACAGAAGCTTTGGTTTCCATCGATGTAAACACAGGAAAATTTGTTGGTAAAAGAACCTTGGAAGAAACAATTCTTAAAACTAACCTGGAAGCAGTTAGAGAGATTGCTTACCAGCTTCGTTTAAGAAATTGCGGTGGGATAATTATTATCGATTTTATTGATATGGAAAAAGAAGAAAATAAAGAACAGGTTTACACTGCCTTATTAGAAGCTCTTAAAAAAGATCGTTCTAAAACAAACGTTCTTCCTATCTCAGAACTTGGCCTTGTCGAGATGACAAGAAAAAGAACAAGAGACACCCTAACACGAATTATGTGTGAAGCTTGCCCATATTGTGAAGGAACTGGTCAAGTGAAATCGGCCATGACTGTAAGTTATGAAATTATTCGCGAGCTTATTAAAAATGCTCAGTCTACAGATGACTCTCAAGTTTTTGTTCACGCACATCCAGAAGTAAGCGCGAGACTTTGCTCGGATGATATGGATATTATTGAGTTGATTGAAAACCAATTTCAAAAGTCCTTAGTTGTGAGATCTGATAATAATTATCATATCGAAACTTATGAGATTTATACTCAGTAATAGATTAAGTACGCGTACAGCTACTTTACAATTCTTTCGAACTAGCAGATAAATGCCTCATACAATTGAGGTGATTTATGAAAATAATGCTATTTCTTATGATTTTATCTACGTCTTTATATTCTAAAACCATTGAGGTTGAGTGTACGACTCTAGCTGAACCACATGTAAATGGTTTTGAACTTGTTGCTGAACTTAAACTTAATAAGGCCCAAGATAAGGTGAAAGGTTTTGGGGATATTAAGCTTAGTAAAATAGGAAAAAACTCACAAACGTTTGAAATTATTGACCTTTATTTAGAGGGAGATATTATTTCAATTGAAGAAGGTGCTTTGATTGAAAAACCAATAACGGCACTTTTTCTCAAGTCTCAAAACTCTAATGCCAAGCTACTTCGCTTAAATCTAGATCTACCAGGCTTTAGCTCTACTATCACTGACGAAGATTGGCGTATATATAGAGCAAATTGTAAGCAAATCTAGCTCCTAAGTAGGCTTTTAATTGCGATTTCAACGTGCTAATCTGGCGCGACATTTACTATGTATTCAAAACTCGCTCTGAGAATAGACTCAGGGCCTATTATAGTCCGGGAGACGAATATGAACATTTACGAGACATGCGTTCTCATGGTTCCTCATGTCAGTGAGGCAGACCGAGAAAAACTAATCTCTTCAGTAAAATCAGCTGTTGAAGAACAAAAAGGTGAAATGCTTATCACCGATGAGTGGGGAGCTAAAAAACTCGCTCAAGCAACTCCAAAAGGTTTAACTCAAGGTTTTTACACTTACTTTCTTTACAAGGCTCCAGGCGAGGTTAATAAAGAAGTAGAAAGAAGACTTCGTATTAACGAAACTGTTATTAAGCATATTATGGTTAAAGCAGGTGAAGAAGCGGAACAAGAAAAAGTTGTTAAGGCCTATAAAACTCCTTACGCTTCAAGTTCTGCTCATCGTCCAAGTGAAGAAGAGCTTGCGACAAATGATAAAGACAAGCGTCTTTTTGCTAAGAAAAAAGCGTGTTATTTCACAAGTAATAAACTTACTCCAGATTGGAAAAATCCACTTACTTACAGATGGTTAGTAAATGAGTTTGGAAAAATTTCTCCTGCTCGTGTATCTGGTTTAACTTCAAAGTTTCAAAGATCAGCTACTACTTCAATTAAGCGTGCTCGTTGTATCGGACTTATTAGTCACCTTAATAGTAGAACTGCACTTTAAGAGGTTATAAAACTTGATGAATCCAGAACTTCCAACACCGATTCAGCCATCACTTCAAAGACTCGCTGCCTTAGGGGTAGCTTGTGTATTAGTTTTCTTTTTAACTATGATGGTGCCATTTTTGGTTGGGCTTTCGGCCTTTCCATTAGTTGTTGCCACAGTTTATTACAAGAGAAGCTATACCGTAGGACTTGTGGTTTTATGTGCTGTAGTCATTATGACCGTGTCGGGACAATTTTCATCTGGGGTTAATCTAGAGACTCTTCCACTATTTCCTCTTTTCCTTGTGGTTGTGTTTATAGCTTTCCTTGTTGGAGAGATATTGCGTAAGCAATATGACCCAGCACAGGCCCTCGTTGTAGTAGGAGCTTTTTTAGCTTTGGTTGTTTTTGTTGGTGGTGCTTTTGCTATTGAACATTATAGGGATGAACTTTCTCAAATTTTTATAGCGAAGGTAACTGAATATAAAGAAAGTATTGCAGGTGAGAGAAGCGATCTTGCTAAGCAATTAGACTTTTTTATTCAGTCTCCAGGTCAATTTCTTAACGCACTCCCTGTTGCAGGATTTCTTAGTATCTTTCTAGCTGTTTGGTTTAACCTTTTTATGATTTTAAGAGGACATGCCAACTTGAAGTTTATTAATGATTATCCTTATACACTTAAGAGTTTGTTAAAGTTTAGACTTCCTAACTCCATTGTTTATTGCTTAATTGCAGTTTTGGCGATCTATGTATTGCCTGAGAAAATGGTAGGAACCCAAATCCAAACTTGGGCCGGTGGATTAATCTATGTACTAGGTAGCTTTTTTTTCATGCAAGGCTTTGGTGTTTATATAGAATACCTAAACTTTGCCAAAATTCATGGTGTCATAAGATTTCTTTTTATAACGATGACTCTTCTTTTTTTAAAAGAAGCCCTGGCCATCATTGGAATCTTGGATATGTGGTTTAATTTTCGAAAATTTTTCAAATCTAAAGGAGAACAATAATGAAAGTTATTTTAACTGAAAGAGTGAGAACTCTTGGTAACGTAGGAGAGATTGTAAACGTATCCGCTGGATACGCTAGAAACTTTCTTTTCCCACAAAATGTTGCAGTTCTTGCTGATGCAAGCAACAAAAACGTTCTGGCCAATCAACAAAGAGCATTGGCTAAAAAAGTAGCAGCTCAAAAAGCTGATGCTGAAGCGATTAAGTCTAAGGTTCAAGGTTTAACTATTGAACTTATCAAAAAAGTAGGAGCTAACGGTAGACTTTTTGGAACAGTAACAAGTACTGAGCTTTCTAAAGAGTTAGCTAATCGTGATATCGATGTTGAAAAAAGACAAATTCAAATTCTTGATCCAATCAAGTCCACAGGAACATTTGAAGTTGTTGCAAAGCTTTTTACTGAAGTTGAAGCTCAGTTTAAGGTTAAGGTTGACATGGACCCTGCTCAAGCAGAGGAGCTTAAAAAACAAGAAGCTGCCGCTGCTGCTGCTAAAAAGAAAAAAGCAGAAAAAAGAGAAGAGTCTAAAGCTGCCGAAGGCGCTGAAGATACAGAGTCAACGGAAGAAGAAACTACTGAAGCATAATCTTACTAAGACCGCTTATTGCAAAGATAGGCGGTCTTAATTAAAGGAATTGTTATGGCGCAGGTGCGAGAGATGCCTCATGATCTATTAGCGGAGAAATCCTTACTGGGATGCTTGCTAGTTGATGGACAGGCAATAGATGAAATTTCAGACTTAACCATTAAAAAGGATGATTTTTACCATCCTCAGTATGGTAAAGTTTTTAATTCAATCATGGAACTCTTTCATCAAAATGAGCCCATCGATTATGTAACTGTTTGTTCAAAGTTATCTAGTAAAGGTGATCTTGAGTCTTTAGGTGGACAAAGCTTTATTCTCGAAATTGCAGAAGATCAGGCTAGCTCTGCCAATATTTATCATTACGCAAAGATAGTAAAAGAAAAGGCCAGCATTAGAGATATTGTTCGCGCTGCTATGAAAATTGCAGACGTTGGTACTAATTACCAAGGAAATGCAGACGATTTTTTAAATGAAGTTGAAAAAAGTTTTTTTAAGCTTACAACAGATGCCAAAGTCGGAGAAATGCAAAAAATTTCTGCCTGCTTAAAAGCAAACTTAAAAGAACTTGCGACACCTGCCAAAAAAGAAGGTGAGATCTCAGGTATCCCAACTGGTTTTTCTGCTCTTGATCGCAAACTTTTGGGGATGCGTCCCGGTCAACTTGTTATTATGGCTGCCAGACCTGGTATGGGAAAAACTGCCCTTGCAATGAATGTTGCTGTTAATGCTGTTAAAGCAACAAAGCTTGCTGTTGCAGTATTTAATTTAGAGATGCTTGCACCAGAGCTTTCAATGAGAATGCTATCGAGTGAAGCAAAAGTAGATTCTGTAAGAATTCGTTCAAGAAATTTTTTAGACACAGACCTTCGAAATATTAATAAAGCTATTCCGGAGCTTTCAAGCTATCCGCTTTTTATAAATGATAGTGGGAATACTTCGATTTTTGATATTCAAAGCCAATGTCGTAAAATTAAAATGGAACAAGGACTTGGGTTGATTGTTATTGATTATATTCAGTTAATGCGTCCAACAAATCCTGCTATTCCTAGGGAACAACAAATTTCAGAAATATCTCGTGGACTTAAGCAGCTTGCAAAAGAAATGGAATGTCCTGTTATTGCTCTTTCTCAGTTAAACCGTGGTGTAGAGTCACGAACTGATAAAAGACCTATGATTTCAGACCTTCGAGAATCTGGTTCAATTGAGCAAGATGCAGATATTGTTATGCTGATCTATCGTGATGATTATTATAATGAAAATTCTAAAGAAAAAGGTGTGGCAGAAGTGATTGTTGCTAAAAACCGTTCTGGTGAACAAGGCAATGTTAAACTCAGCTGGATTGGTAATTGCTTTCTTTTTTCAAACCTTGAAAAATTTAGAGAATCTTCTGATCAAATGCAATGATTTATACCTTAATCCCTAGAGGCTTTGGCTATTATTATTTTCATCGGCCATCAGTTGCAAGGGTCTATTTTAGACATTGCTATCAAGATCTTTTAACAGGTGAAACTTTTGCTTTTTCAATTTCTGATCTCAAAAAGAGATTAGAGCAAACTCCAATGAGTTCTAAAAAACCTATTATATGGCACTTGTTCTATGAACTAGGTCTTAGTTTTAATGAACTGGATGCATTGATTTCAAAAAATGATATCTTGGCAATAGAAATTCATTATCTAAAATTTTCTAAAATTAAAAAAGAAAAAGCCAGGCCTATTGAACTCTTTGGTCAAAAAGGTCCTCTCTTTAAAGAATATGAAGAATCATTCGATTATATTTATTCCCATCTTATGAGGGGAGACTGTTATCAAGTAAATCTAACCTATCCATTTAATATAAGTCATAAAGAGGATTTTAAATCTATTTGCAACTCATTATGGAGAGTTAAGAAAAAGATCGCTCCTTATGCACATGGGACTTATTTGGGACCTTTAAAAAAAGGAATTATTAGCAATAGTCCAGAATGTCTTTTCCAAATGGAAAAAGACGATTTGAAAAATGAATGGATTTTACAGACGATGCCTATCAAAGGAAGTATGGCCTTTGATTCTAAAAAATCTTCTTTTAAAAAAACTTGGGAAAAATTAAAGAAGGATAAAAAGGAACAGGCCGAACTTTATATGATTACTGATCTACTTAGAAATGACCTTAATAGAATTGAAACGCCTAATGCTTTTGTTTTAGAAAAAAAGAAGCCTCTTGAGGTGCCAGGGATTCTTCATCAATACTCCTTATTACAAGTAAGACTTTCTTCAAAAGTTAATCTTCTACAAATTTTAAGAGCGCTTTTTCCAGGTGGAAGCATTACAGGTGCACCTAAAAAAAACGTAATGAAGTATATTGAACAAATCGAGCAAGGATCTCGGGGAATTTATTGTGGGTCTACACTTATTATTCATAATAGAATTTTAAGGAGCTCCATAAATATTCGCACGGCCCTTTATGATGAGACCAAGAAAACTCTAAGGCTCGGTGCTGGAGGGGGTGTTACTCTGCAAAGTGATATTCATCAGGAGTTTCAAGAGATGGAGATCAAGGCCCAGAGTTTTTTGCAAAACCTAATATCCTAGTCCAAATTAATTTTTCGTCCATTTTGGGAATCTAATAAATTCTTACAATAACAACTCTCTATGTTAGTAAATCATTGACAGTGAATTTACGTACTTTCTAAACTTTCTATATAAGTTGTTTCCAAGGTGGGAAACATAGAGGAGAGACTATGGAGAGCATAATGAGCAAGACGGCTCAAAGTACTCAGCAAACTGTGTCCTTATCTAAACTCGCTCAGATGGCTGGGTTCCCTGAGGAGCTTATTGTTGAGGAGTTGCTTCTTGGTGATAACTTAAAAGAGCGAGGGAGTGTTCATTTAAGTGATCTAAGAGAAGCAATGGTACGTTATTTGAACAACACCATGATCAATGAAGAGGCCCTTAGTTGACTAGGATAGTCGGCTGAGGACCTTTCTTTTTTTCCCAACTAAAGAAATTTATTTAATTTTTTAAAGCTCATCCCTTTTGTTTCCGAATAATTGGCATAGGTAAAAACTAAGTCATTAGGGATGATGTATGGATATCGCAACACTAGTTGGTCTTGTACTTGTGCTAGTCGCTATTCTCGGAGCAATTATGGCCGGGGGAGACCTCGGAATTTTCGTTGATGTTCCATCGCTTTTAGTTGTTGGACTCGGAGTAATCGCGGGTACTTTCATCAAATGGCCTATGGAAACAGTGAAGATGCTTGGAGCTTATGCGAGTAAATCTTTATTTTTCACACCGGCTGACCCAAAGCAAGTTATTGAAGAAATTGGAAGCCTTGCTGAAACTGCAAGACGTGAATCAGTTTTTGCTTTAGAAAAAGTTCCTATTGATGATCCATTTTTAAAGAAGGCCATGACCTTGGCCGCAGATAATAGACCTCCAGAAGTTATTCAGGCCATTATGCAACTTGAAATAGACTCAATGGAAGAACGTCATAAAAAAGGTAAAGGTGTTCTAGATGGTCTAGGCGCAGACGGTCCAGCATTTGGAATGATTGGGACATTAATTGGTCTGGTGCAAATGCTTCAGAACCTTTCAGATCCATCTGCCATTGGTCCAGCCATGGCCGTTGCCCTTTTGACGACATTCTATGGTGCGGTCCTTGCCAACGCTTTTGCAATCCCAATGTCTAATAAGCTTAGTGTTCGTTCATCTCAAGAAGCAACTAAGATGAATATGATTGTGGCAGGTACTTTAGGAATTGTAGCTGGGGAAAACCCAAGACTTATAAAAGAAAAACTTAACTCTTTTCTTCCACCTAGTGAACGTGAAGTGGCAGATGATGGTGGCGGAGAATAGGAAGAGGTTTAACTTATGGCCGAAGAAGCAGCCGATGGTGGCGGAATTGATAATGGAGATGAGGGTGGTGCAGTTGATTGCCCAAAATGTCCAGAGTGTGAGCCAGGGCTCCCTGCCTGGATGGCCACGTTTTCGGATCTGGTTACGCTACTTCTAACTTTCTTTGTTCTTCTTCTCTCATTTGCAAAAACAGAAACAGCAAAATATGAAGCAGCTTTAGGTTCAATTCGTAATGCATTTGGTGGAAATGTTTTAAAACAAGGTGAGGTATTGCAAACAGGTAAGTCACCAGATAATTCACCTACGATGTTAGAGACACCTCATCCAGTAAAGCCTTTTCCTATAGAGTTTTTGACTATGGAAGGGTTATTAGACAAGCATGAAATTAATCGTGAAAGTGCCGAAGATCTGAAACGTATGAAGCAAGACCTTAATGATTACGAGCTTGCTGATAATGCAACAATTTATGAAATGCCTGAAGGAATAAAAGTTCAGGTTAAAGATAAGATTCTTTTCAAGAAAGGATCTCGTGAGGCCGTTGATATTAATGTTCAAGTTTATGAGCGTGTTATTAAAATGGTTTCAAAACAAGGTTGGACTCTTTTTGTATTAGGTCATGCGAGCTCTGGAGAGCGTTCTGCTGATGGCAAACTCGATGCATTTGCTCTGTCTTCCTTTAGAGCACAAGATGTAACAAGGTCGCTTGTAGAGCGTGGGGTACGACCTGAACAGATCACAACGGTTTTTTATGGTGATACCAGACCTGATACTGCTTATGATAAAGGCGCAGAAACTTCTCAGAAGTTTAATAGAAGGGTTGAGTTCTATTTAAGAAAGACTGATTTACAATCTACTGGACACAAAGTAGATACCAAATAATATGTCTTCTAGAATAAGTTTTAGTTCATTAAAGGATTATAGCTCCCAGCTTGAAGCAGTTTTAGATCTCTTTCCTATTACTAAGTCAGCACTTAAAAATCGGCTTCATTACAAAAGATTAAAGAGCCCACTTAAGGCCAAAGATGAATTCTCTATCAGTATTGATATCGCAAATCACCTCATGATTGCTCCTTTTTATAAAGGCCCTAGTATTAAAATTATTTTTGAGGATGAGAAATTTTTGGTTTTTGATAAGCCCTATAAAGTGCATGGGCATCCTCAGACCTATAGCGAAGCAAACACTTGTCTTAATTTTATAAGAGCAGAGTATGGAGATCGGGTTTTACAAGTTAATGATTCAAGTTATGAAAGAGGACTTCTTTATAGGCTTGATTTTGAGACCTCAGGGGTGCTTTGTTATATAAAGCTTGAAGATGTTTATAAAGAGTTACGTGAAAATTTTCACAATCTTGTTAAAAAGAAGTTCTATCTTGCTAAGGTGCAAGGAGATTTCAACCTTGAGGGAGAGCATAGACATCTTTTAAAAGCTTATGGACCTAAAGGTTCACAAATGAGAGTTGTAGAAACTGATGGTGTTGAAGCCCTGCTAGAGGTAAAAAAAATAGAGTACGATAAGGTTGCTGATAGTTCTCTTCTTGAGATTAAGCTTATGACGGGTCATCGACATCAGATCAGAGTGCAACTTGCGGCCTTGGGTTTTCCCATATTAGGGGATGAACTTTATGGCGGGCCTAGTGCAAAACGGATGTTTCTCCATGCAAAATCTTATGAAATAGAATTTGATTCTAAGCTCTTTTTTTTTGAATCTTTTATCCAGAAACTCTGATTTTTTCGCATATTCCAGAGCTGTCCTTATTATTTCTATTACTTGACGCAAGAGCACCGGTAATACGGGAGTGGTTGACCTTGATTGTCAGGTAAGTGGGTTTCTCAATTGTCAGAAAATGTTGATAAATTTATTCAAATATTTTTTGTTTTTCCATTTTGTACATGATTCAATTTTATATCACATCTCGGAGGAGCCAATTTATGAATGGAATCAAATCAGTAATTACAATGACAGCACTAATGCTTGGAGCATCAGCCTTCGCTTCATCTCAGTTCATTGTAAAATTTAAAGAAGGTGTATCATCTCGCTCTGCTCTTAGTGGCAGTGCTCTTAATGTTGAAAAAATTATTTCACCAAGATTAGGTTTGGCAACAGTAAGTGTTCCACTTGCTTTAAGTTCAAGAGCAATAGGTTTTGAACTTGAGAATCTTAGACAAAATCCTGTAGTTGAATATGCTCAACTTGATCACGAAGTTTCATATCGTGGATTTAGTGTAGTAACAGATGATCCTGATTTTGACCGTCTTTGGAGTCTTGAAGATCTTTCTGGTGAAAACCTAGGGACATCTAATGCAAGCGCTGCTTGGGAAGCTCATGGACCAGGTGGAGTTGATGCTAAAGGTAACGATATTGTTGTTGCAGTTATCGATGGTGGTTTTGATCTTGCTCACGAAGATCTAGTTGAAAACCTTTATGTAAATACAGAAGAAATCCCAAATAATGGTCGTGATGATGATAATAACGGTTATATCGATGACTTCAACGGATACAGTATCCAAACTGGAAGTGGAGCTAATATTCCAGTTGCTTCTCACGGAACGCACGTAATGGGAATTGTTGGAGCAAGAGGAAATAACGGTGTTGGTGTTTCAGGTATTAATCAAGAGGTTAAGTTAATGGCCGTACAGATTAGTATGTGGGGGCTGAGCACATCTAAAATTGTTGAAGCTTATACTTATGTGATTGAGCAAAAAAAGCTTTGGCTTGAATCAAATGGTGAAAAAGGTGCAAATATTGTTGCTACTAATTCTAGCTTTGGAATTGATAGAGCAAATTGTAATAATGGTGACTACCCAGTTTGGAATGATCTTTATAATCAAATGGGTGAGGTTGGGATTCTATCTGCAGCAGCAACAGCAAATAGTAACTGGGATATTGATGCTATTGGTGATGTACCTACAGGTTGTGACTCTGAGTTCATTATTGCTGTAACTAATATGCAAAAAAGTGGATCAAAGAATACTCAAGCTGGATATGGAGCTACAACGATTGATTTAGCTGCTCCTGGTACAGATATTTACTCAACAGTTCCTAATGATGGATATTCAACTATGACAGGCACTTCAATGGCTACTCCACATGTTGCAGGTGCAATTGCTTATCTCCATAGTATTGGTTCAGATTACTTTAATACGATGGCAACTGAGTATCCTCATTGGACAGCTACTACAATTAAAGAAGCTCTTCTAGAAGGTGTTAGATCAAATAGCAGTGTTTCTGATACTACTGTTTCTGGTGGAACTCTAGATCTTAAGTCGGCTGCTGATTCTATTTCAATGTATTAAAATTATCTTTTAAAGATATAGAAAAGCCTCCCAATGGGAGGCTTTTTTTATGGATCATTTTAGTTCTAATCAAGAAGCCATTTTTTCTTTCTCTAAATAATAATTAAAAGAATGAATATCTGAGTTACTCATGAGCACATTTGCCAAAATAAGTGGATTAACATTGGCCAGTTTGGGATAAATTAGGTGATGCAAAAATGAAAATGCAAAGAGAACAGTTAATATTGAATGAGTAAAGAATAAACTTAAAGTAAAACCTAGTGCTGAAATTCCCATTATCCAGTAGGGATAGTTTCTTCCATGAATTTTCATTAATAATCCTCCTAATTATTATCTATAACTGCGGTTGTAAAACATCCTCCATTGATTTTCTGAGGGGGTAAATATTCACCTGAGTACTTCCGTCAGTCTTTGCTTGCGCAATCTTCTCTTGGCAAGAGCTGAACTCTATTATAGCAGAATTTTGATCACTTGGTAGAACCACTTTTTTGTCACTATAGCTAAAAATTAAGCGATCTTGAGCATAAAGCTCGGCCCTTGCAGAATTCTTATTCCTTTTAACAAGTTTGCAGCTTAATTCATTTATAGTAGCGCTGAAGTAATCGTCTTCAACTAAGTCAGAGATAAGAAATTGAATATTGTGAGGAATTCTAGAATCTATGATTAGGTCTTTACCTAACATGAGAGCAAGGCTTTTACTTGTGATACATTTTGAGAACTCAGTCCAAGCATCGGATTCATAAATCCATTTATCATGGAATTGGCTAAGAGGTTTTTCATCTAGCATTGCCTTAAAAGAGTCTTTATATAAAAAGCACTCTAGCTTCTCGACAGAACTTGCATCAATTTTTCTAACTAGAAAATCTTCCATTGTTCCGGGGTTATCTTGAGTGAGTGCCATATTTAATATCATAAGAAATGATATAAAAAACTTCATTCTAATCCTCAATCTTAAGGTTAATCTCTTGTACCGGTACCAGGTCTGCCTCAGAGTAGTCAGAGGGATCTTCTTCGATGCCTATATATCTTAAGACTTCAATTTTTATAAGGTCCTTATCTTCAAGTTTAAAATCAACTTTTGTTTTAACCATTTCGCCATCCAAGAGAAAGCCTGAAAAATAAGACTCTTTTTTTCTATTGAAGCCAATCTTGTCAAAAGTGCCTCGAATAACAAAATCAGTCATATTGGCTTCGTCGAATGTATTATTAATGATTGTTACAAATCCACTTTTTTGATTAACGTTACAAATAGAAAACTCAAGATCTGTTTGAGATGCATAATCACATTTAAGATCATCTGGGATAGTTTGCGTCTTTGAGTTGTTAACAAGAGTTACAAAATCGAAAATATCGTAGTCTCTACCACCAATTTCCATTTCATAAAGTGCTACTTTAGGTTTTTCAGGAAGGTTTGTTAAAATAGAAAGATAAAGAGTATCTCCATTTTTCGAGATGAAGTTCCTGGTTTTAAGATCGTGTACATAAATCTCATTAGGTCCAATAATATAGTTTGTTTTATTTTTTGCGAGGGGAGTATTTTGAGCAATAATCCCATGAGTTACAACCTCTTCACTACTTTTGCCTCTAAGAAAACTTTCTTGGTTCCAAAGTTTAAATCCGTAAAGAGGGATTGGCCTATCAGTAGTATTAATAATGGAGACTTTGTCTTTTTTACTATCAACTTTGCAAAAATAAATCCCACCATCGAGGCTTGGATCTAAAAGAGGGCAGTCATTAGCCATTGCTAGAGCTGTAAAAAGGAAAGAAGTGCTAAGTATTAGTGTTTTCATGATCTTAGAATCTCATGAGGTAGATTGCTTTCTAGTAATGAAGTAATAAATTCAAAGGATGTCTAGAGAGTAGACAGCTACCTGGGTTTTTCCTGAACTTGGACTGTAGCCTTTAAATGTTCCGCAATAAGTTCTGGACGAGTCATCGTTGCAAGTCTCGCAATATATTGTCCTTCAGTAATTGCATTGATCTCTCTACTGAAATGGAGACTTTGTACTCTGACAATAAATGTTCTTTCCAAAGATTCATTCAAAGAGTTTTTGGATATAAAAACTAAATTATTGGCCATCTCTCTGTACAGTGCCGTTGAGAGCTTCTTAGGATCACTCTCAGAAACTTTTGATCTGATCGTGACAGTAAGGTTGTTTTCTTTGCAATCGGTCTTCCAAGTAGCAGGAATACGTTTATTAAGCATAACCACAGCTGAGCGGCATGAGGTTGCAATAGTTTTTTTAGAGATAAGTGGCAGCTTGCCTTTTCTTGCTAAATCAAAAAGGAAAATAGAGAAAAAGATAATGCCAATCATAAGAATTGGCTTTTTCATAAGGGTGTTCCAAATCATAGATCTATTATAGATCTAGTCATGAAAAAATGCACATTATTCAAAAAATTCCCAAATAACCTCACCCTCAAGGCTAGGAGCAGATTTTTCATAATAAGGAGTGGGTATTGAGAATTGCTTCCGAGCTCGTTGCTCCTGTGTTGCCTCAAGAGCGGCCAGTACGGTTGGTAGAAAATCCGTGGCAAAAGTAGCCTGTTCAATAATATGACCAGCTTTTATTCCAGGGCCATGTAAAGCAAAAAGATGATTAACTGCTTCTCTGTGAAACATTCTATGGTTTACATCAAGCTCCTCATTTTCAATCTCAAAAATATGTCCATAATTAGGTGATAAAACAAGATCAATACTGTAGTCATTTTCTAATGCTTTAGCAGTACCAGAGAAAGACTTTAACTTCCAAAGAGCAGATACAGTATTTGGATAGACAGTATTCTTAAATTTTTCAGTCCAGGCCCTTTGAGTATGGAAGCCTTTATACCAAGAATAATCACTTTTAATTGAGAAGTAGCCAAATGGATCTTTTGTAAAATTAGGAAGAAAATCAATTGTTCCGTCTTGAGTCTGACTAAAATTTTTAATAGGTAGGTATTTATACTTTAGCGTTCCTGAAGAAGTATCAGTAAGTATTAATGCCTGCTCATCATCTGCTGCATGGATAATAATGACTCTTTGCTCAGGGTCAGTTTTTAGAGTAAGTTTTTTTACAATAGGTGAATCAAGAAAGTTTTGAGCTGAGACTGACAGGGCAAGCCAATCAAGAGGCTTGTTTCCAATAAGTTTTTTAGTATCTTTGTTAAAAGCTTTAATATTAAGAGCTCTGAGGTATTCAAAGTCTTTTATAAGATTTCTCTTATACTGAACGCCATCTTTTTGACCAACAATATAGTTTGTAAGACTGTACCAATTATTTGGAGTGCTCCAATCACCGCCTTGATAATCTTTGTAGGGAAGAGAGATCGTCTGGGAAGTTGTTACCCCTGCATGAATATTGTCAGGATTACTATTATGAGTGTCATCACAAGATCTTTCTCTAAAAATATAAGCAGTGTTAGTACATTGTACGGCTTGAACTTGAAAGTTTTTTATATTCCAAAGTGAAAACGGTCCTTCAACAGGAAAACTTGTTGTAACATTCATTTGGTATTGATCAAGTTCAGGTATATTAAGCCATCCATTTAATAGATATGTGATATTTGTTCCTGTTAGGCCGTACTCTCGTCCTCTTAGTGGATGGTGATGATTTGTCTTAAGGGCCAGTTCTTTACCACCCTGAGAACCATGATCACCAACAATTGCAACAACGCTATCTCTATAGCGGCTGCGTTGAATTTTTTTCATGAGACTACCAATAAGATAGTCCGCTTGAATAAGGGCCTGAATACCTTTTTTATATTCAGTATGTGCATAATGATCAACGGATGCAAAATAAATACCTATGATTTTTTTCTTTTTCCCTTTTTTGCTATCAATAACTTTAATCGCTTGTTCGAGGTTATCTTTGTCTAAAGCAGAGAAACCAAGGTCTTCATGAAGATATTTAACAGCATTATTGTGAAAATTATTACCTCTGGTAAATTGATCATAAAAAAGAAAATTGTTAACGACTGTCCCAAACAGATACTCAGGAAAGCTATTATTTAGAGGAAAAAAGCTCATAAACACTTCTGAGTCATCTCCATAATCATCTATAATAAGTCCATCTTCACTTCGTTTATCACCATGATTGTAATAATCGATAAGAAGGCTATGACCAAGGCCTTTCATCTTACGGTAGGCGCGACCATGCTTTCGGTATTTATCATCACATAGATCAGGACTGCTAACATTGCCTCTAATATTAGAGCAAATATCAACCCTCCAATCTAGAAAATTGGACATCTCTTTTGTTTGACGATTAAAAATCTCATTACCTTTAAATCCAGATTCGTGGATATCAACTCCTGATAGAATTGAGCTCCATGAGGGAACAGTTAGGGAGAGGGATGTAAATGAGTTTTTGGCAAAACTTCCTTCATCCATAAAATATTTTTTTATATTGGGTATTTTTCCTTCTTTTGCAAGTTCTTGAAGATAGTCTGGTCTTGCACCATCAAGCAAAAGAAGAATTAGTGATTTGTCTTCGGCCATTAAAGAAAAGCTTAAAATGACAAAGAGAAACATTTTTTTCATAGTTGTTCCTCTTTGTAGTTTAGGATTTTCTCAATTAGCTTGGTTCTGGCTTTGTAACGTGATTCTTTTGAGATATTAAGAGCTGCAAAAGCTTGAATTGCTTTTTGCATGACTAAGCTGTCTTTATAAAGACCCTCATATAAATAAAAGCTATTAATTTTATTTTTTAATGTCTTATAAAACCTTTCACTGGCAATTGCCTTTGCTGCATCTAGTGCTGCTAATTCAATATTTTCATCAATAGCGCCAGTTATATATCTTTTAACAACTGCAATATCAGAATTCGATGCTTCTAGCTCAATTCTTTTAAGTGCATTTATCACAAGGTCATGTTCATAGTTTTGCAGACTTTCATCAAAGTCTTTAAGAATAAATCTGGCATCGACTAAGGACTGTCTCTCTTGAATAATCTCTTTGCGGTTTTGGCCGAAGCGCTCTTTCCCATTTTTAGAAAATTGAGAAATGAATTTTTGAAAAGATCGTGCAATTTTCTCAGGTCCTTCTAAATAAGTTTTACTAAATTCTTTTTCACGTAAATTTTCAAAATGCTTGCAAATATCATTTTGTCTTTGGTTTAGATAAAGATCAGTCATTTGTTGATTTTTTTCTCTGTATTCATCAAATCTATATTCGTTATATGCCTTTGATGTGACTCGACGATTATACTGTAGAGCATCTCTAGATTCTTCAATCATCTCTGGAGATAATTGTGCTACTCCTGAATCTAGTAATGCAGCTAGTTCTGCCTCGCTAGCAACAAGTGAATCATAAAAATGTGTTCCATTTTTATCGACTATAATTCTAGATGCAGCATGTGCTTTGTAGATAATAAGACTAAATGGAAAAGGAATAAATGCAGTAGCTGTTAGCCTTGCTGTTTTTTCAAGGTAGCGCATTGTTTTTCGATCTTTTAGGCCATTTTTATCTTGGAAATCAACAACTTTAAGTCTTTTATCAATTTGGGTTAAGCTAAAAATTCCTAGTGGAACAAGAGTTCTGCCATTGCTTGTAATTTTTGTAGGCACTTTACTAAGATCAGTATGAAGCCCCTCATAGTCTCTGGCATATCTTTTGTTTTTATCGTAATAAACAATAATGAAATCTTTGTTAATGGGATGAGCAATAAGCCCTTCACGATTAAGAATTGAGATGAGTTTTGAAAAACCGCTCGTTCGATACATTCTGTTTGTTAAGCTTTGATAGTCTGCGACCACTTTGTAAAATCTTTCTGTAATCAATAATCCAGAGGCTGAATAAGTTGAGCCAAGCCCTATAACCCTTTTAAGATGATCTTGTTCAACAAGATTTAGAAGAGATTGATTTTTCTCATCAATCATAATACCTAATTGGTATAGTGATCTTGTTCTATGATATTCAAGTACTTTAAATACTTCATTTAAAATAGCACTTGTAATAAGAGTTGGAGCTCTTGTTACTGGAAAAGTTGTGCCGAGAAAATGCCCAAGTTTCCAAAGGATACGATTGATAATTTCAGTTTTTCTAGCACTCTTGCCTATTATAAGAGGAGGAGGTCCAGGTACTTCTTCTCGAATTGATTTAATAACACTTCTTTTAACTGGATTTCTTTTTCTTTTATAATGAGGCTTATAAGGAATATTATAAGAATACAGATAACGCACTTTAGGAGTTGCTCCTAAATACGTTTCATCGTATTGATCATAAGCTAGAAGTGATTGAGGGATAAAGCTTTGGTCATCAGCAATGAGCCCGATATCAATAAAATCAACTCCGCAATGAAGAGGAGAGTCAGAACGCAGTCTGGCCTCAAAATTTGATTGAGTTCCAAAATGCTCAGACTCAAGTAGGAGACTTTCTCCAAAACTTTGAGAGAGCAGACTCGTAAAAACAAGGCCCAATTTTAGGGTTAAATAAAGTTTATTCAAAATAATCCCTTCTTATATGTATACCCTTTACCTACAAGATTCGTGCCAAGTACCCAGCCTATTATTAAGGGGTTAGCAGATATAAGCTGTTAAAATCATTGAGTTTGTTTAGATGATTTACGGAAAAAAAGCTTAGGCCCGAAGTGAAAGTAGCCGACCAGTTTAGTACGTTAAATCCCATTAACTTTACCTTTTGGGCCTAGGTGGAGACAAGGAGCGCAAATGACCTACAGGTCATTGGTGGATAGAGATATTCTTTGGAAGGCCTTTTGCCATTTAGAGCAGCTAAAAGCGAAGACTTCATTAGAGAGACTTGCACTCCATCTAAAAGTGTCCCAAGAAGATATTCTTGAGGCCATTGAAATTTACAGAAATATGAAAATTGAGTTTAGCCTCCATGAGGAAAATGGTGAAACTTATATTACCCCTCCCCAAAGGATGGATCGTATAAAGTTTGATCTTAGTATTTCCGAATGGTTTGCTTTTCAATCCCATTTTCCGGGCATTGATCATTTTCAAAAAGGACCAGCACATACAACATTAATAAAAAAATTAAAACTTATAGAGAGAGCTAATAAGAAATATGATCTTTTTAGTTTGGATGAGACGAGCACTGTATCTCTTGAGAGTGCGACAGAATTTTTAAAGGCGCAAATTTATGAAGTGAAAGGAGGAAACTTTGAGCTTATTGAAAACGCCATTTTCAACAAAAAACTTATTAATGTCAGCCTTGTTGATTCTGGAGAAAATCTTTTTCATCCTTTAAGAATTGTTACAATCTCTAACCGTCTTGCCGTGGTAGGGGAGTATCTAGAGGATCATTGCTTAAGTTATTTTTGGTTAGAAAATATCGATACAGTAAAATTTATTGAAGATGAATACATACAAAGATTTAATGATCTTGAAGTAAATCAATTTATTGCAGCTTTTAGAGATCTATACGGCTCAGAGTTTAGACTGGTTCTTAAAGTTGTTGATCCAGAACTTAACTTGGAACCTCCTATGGAGTTTATTAATAGAACTTATAGTGCACTCAATTGGCAGGGTGAAAAAATCTGGGGCGCGACAGTTGAGCCTAATGAATCATTAATGGATTGGATTTTGTCACTTTCTGATAAAATTGAAGTTTTGGATCCTACTGATTTTATTGTTAAACTAAAAGAGTATGAAGAGACCAGTTATAAAAAAGTATCTTAGAAATGAGTAAAAAAAAGAATCAGAATAAATTCTTTTTTATCTCATTTATTCCAGCACTTGCTTATTGGTACTTAGAAGAAAACTACTCATTAAAAATTGCATTAATAGGTGGAATGAGCCTTGGTATTATAGAGCTCACTCTTGAGTATATCTTTTTTAAACATCTTCACCTTATTTCAAAACTAAATTTTGCTTTAATCGCATTTCTTGGGGCAATCTCTTTGCTTGGAGACGATGGTATTTGGTTTAAGCTCCAACCAATGTTTACAGGGCTCGCAATGGGAGGATTCCTATTATATAGAAGCCTTATTCACAAAAGTCTGATGTGGGATATGGTGGAAGAATTTAATGAGAATCCCCCGCCTAAAATTTTTGTAACTACTATTGAGCGGCATATGAGTATTCTTTTAATAATTTATGGAGTATTTATGGGGGCCATCGCTTTGTATTTTGCAACAGACTATTGGCTCTTTTTTAAAACGATAGGATTTTATCTCGTGTTTGGTGTTTTTATGGTCAGCGAACTTATCTTTTTTAGATTCTTTTTTAAACCTAAGGGTTAAAGACTTCCTCAATTTTATCAATAAGTCTCTTGTTGGCCTCTATAGGAGTAATATTCCAAAGACCTTGCTCTGTTCTTTCTAGTAAATCTTTTTCTATGGCCTTATAAATTTGCTCCATCATATCTATATACTCAGCATCTCGCATTTCTTTTCGACCAATTAAGTATCTGTTGTAGATATGCTCTCTAACAGGAGCATAGAAAACATGGGCATTATCAAAAGCTCCAAACCAATTATCAATATTATTTTTAGGATCATCAAAGGCTCTGCCATAAATATTAACATCTTCAAGTTGGCGGACTTGATCTCCATTATCAGTTAAGACATCAACAACTGCCCTTGGATTATTTCCAGCAAATAGTATGGCCGTAAGATCTGCAAAAAGTTCTTCGTAGGGAAGAAGATTTTCGACAGCATTTTTAAAATTACCGAGTGCTTCTTCTGCTCGAGAATCATAACTTGAAATAATTTTTTGAATTTCTTCAAGTTCTGGTAGAGCTTCTTGTAACTCCTCTGTGAGCTCAGCTTTTAAGTTTTCTTTTTCAGAGAGTATTTTTTTTACAGCATCAGATTCATCCATGTCAGGATAAAGCCTTGCTCCTACATCTTTAATTTTTTGAAGAGTTTCAAAATTTTTAAGAGCTTCTTTTTTTTCTAGATGTGGAAGAGCTTCTTCTAAAGTATTAAGATAGTCCTTAAAGGGAGCTTGTCTTTGAGCTAGAGTTTTTCTAAGGATTGTATGTCCAAACTCATGGGCAGCCATTGTAACTGCTGACTCAAGGGCATCTGTTGGGTCATGGGATATATCATAGGCCGTAGCAACCATAGGTATATTAAATGTTCTGCTTCTAGAGTCGAGATAATTATCAGTAATGCTAAGGTCAAGCTGATCAGCAGTTTCAAGAATCTTGGACCTTTTAGTCGCAGTTTGAATTCTTACAATATGTTCTTTAACAGCAGTTTCAACTTCTTTAGGAATCTTTTGGGCATCAATGTCTATATGGCGAAAGATTTTATCAATATCACCTATACAGGACGAAAGGCCCTGAAAGCTTAAAAGAGTTAAGAAAAGAAGTAGTAGTTGTCTCATTGGTGGCTTTATAGCAATCAAAGGGGGTGTGGTAAGTAAAATAACGCATTGCGTGTATAGTTTTCCGACTCTAAGTTATTGAAATTTGACGTGCCCTATAGATATTGGTAAATCTAGGCTCCCAACCGGCTATATAACGTGATTGGAGCGTATAAAATGGATCAAAATCTAAATCTTGGAGAGGTTTCCTTTCCACCTCGTAAAGTCTTTTTTAAAACTTATGGCTGTCAGATGAACTATCACGATACTGAGCGAATGCTCTCTCATCTCTCAAAGCTTAATTTTTCTAAAACAGAAACCCAAGACGAAGCAGACCTTATTCTTTTTAATACTTGTGCAATTAGAGATACGGCCAATCAAAAATTCTATTCTCATGTGGGAAATACAAAACATAATAAAAAACAAAATAAAGATGTCAAAGTCGGCGTTGGGGGATGTATCTCTCAAGTTGACGGGAAGTCTCTTATTCAAAGATTTCCTCAAGTGGACTTTGCTTTTGGAACAGATGTTATTGATTCAATAAATGATTTTGTTTATAGAGCCTATTCAGGTGATAAAAAGTTTTCAGTGACGACGTGGGATCGTTCTCAGGATTATTCAATTGAAACTAAAATTACTCACGGAACCCCAAGCGCTTTTGTGAATATTATAAAAGGTTGCGATAAGTTTTGTTCTTATTGTATTGTGCCTTTTACTAGAGGACGTGAAAAGTCTCGAACAATTGCAGAAGTTGAACAAGATGTTAAACGTCTTGTTCAATACCAAGGGATTCAAGAGATTACTTTACTTGGGCAAAATGTAAATTCATTTGGAAAAGCTAATAATGAAACCCTGGCTCAACTTATAAGAAGACTTAATGAAATAGATGGTCTTAGAATTATCCGTTATACTACTTCTCACCCTTATGATATGAGCGATGCCCTTATTGAGGCCCATAGAGATTGTGAAAAGCTAGCAAACCATGTGCATCTTCCGGTACAAAGCGGATCAGACACAGTTCTTAAAAGAATGTTAAGAGAATACTCAGCTGAGCATTACCTTGAAAGGGTTGCGGGCCTTAGAGCTGCTAACCCTGACCTTGTGGTTTCAAGTGATATTATTGTTGGTTTTCCAAATGAGACAGATGAGGAACACCGTGAAACTTTAAAGCTTTTAGATGAAGCTCAGTTTGACTTTATTTACTCCTATGCGTTTTCTGCAAGAAACGGAACAAAAGCATCTAAGATGGATGATTTTCTAACCAAAGACATTAGAGGTCAGAGACTTCGTGAACTGCAGGCCTATCAGTTAAAAATTCAAGAAAAAATCAGACAAGATCTTGTGGGCAACACTTTTGATATGCTCGTTGAGAAAAAAAATACCATGAAAGGTGAGCTTAAATGGCAAGGGCGTACAAGTTGCATGCGTATAATTCATTTTAAACCAGAAAGTGAAGATATTGATTACAAGTGGAAATGGGTCAAAGTTAAAGTGGATTCTGCCACAGCACTTTCTTGTCAAGGGACTCTTATCTAGACGAGTGTAAGCCTCACAGCTAGAGACAGCATATGCTTGCGTGCAAAATGCCAAAGGCATTTTGATGTCAAAGCTCTACCGTTGTGCTCGTGTCAAAAAGACGCAAGCGCAGCTTGCTTTTGACACGTTAGCATGGGCGGATTGAAGAAATTAAACCAAAGTAAGCCTCACAGCTAGAGACAGCATAAAAATCAAAAACACATCAATTGGCATAAAGCGAATAGCTTTTCGAATTTTAATTTTTATAAAAAGTGATGCAAGAAATGCCATAATAGGAATGGCCCAAATTATAATCAGGCGTTCATTGGCCTGCTCCATGACTTCTGGCCCTGGATAAAAAAGAACCAGGTAGATAACAGAAACAAAAAATAAAATAGCTTCAATTTTGCGATCGAGCTTCATGAGAAAATCCTTTAATTAATCCCTTTAGCATACCAAGTCCATAAGAGAGATGAATGGTACAAATCATAAATGGAATAATAATAGCTGTGCCTAAATATAGCTGAGTTGTAAGAAATTTTAAACCCAGAAAAATAATCAAAGCAAGATAAACCAAAAGAGGAATAAAGTAGAGATCCCCTTGAGCGAGAGGAAGACTTATAAGATAGATAAGGAAAATAAGAGGAACAAGAAATTTTGCATTAAATGAATCCGGGTAGAGTCTAAAACTCTGGGCCCTAAAAAAGCCGCTGCTCATAGTGGCCATAAAAATATTTTTGATATTTTCTTTTTTGAAATGATAAACCCAAAGATTGGGATGATAATAAACTTCAGTATCTTCAAGACTTGAAAGAAAAACATTTTCTTCGTTTCTAAAAAATCTTTCATCAAAAAGGTTTTTAAGAAAAAGATCTTTTTTTACCCAGAGATGACAAAGGATAAGAGAGCTTTCATCGGCCAATTGCAAGCTTGATCCAAAAGGGCGGTGACGTTTAAATGTATGCCCAGTAATAAAAGGTTCTCCTTGGCAGAAACTATAGGCCCTTTGAATAAAGTTAGGATTTTTGTTTAAAACTTCTGGACCGCCAAAAACTTGAAGGTTCTGCTCTTTTATAAGCTTTATTGCTAAATCAAAATAATGTAGAGGTATTTCTACATCATCATCGAGAAAAAGAAGATAATCCCCTGAAGCTTTTGTGGCAGCAAAATTTCTGGCCTTAGCAGGAGTTGTTGCTTGGATTTGATGAATATGCAAATTCTCTTGCTGCACAGATTCAAGGAACTCTTTGGAGATTTGGTCATCACCATTTATAATATATATATACTCGACGGAGTGTTTTAAAGTGACGCTTTTGAGGCTTGGCCAATTCTTTTTAAGAAGGCCAGGTCTCTTAAAAGTTGGAATGATAATTGATACAATCAAGCTAATCCTATGAATAATATCCTTTATTTTAATTTCTACGGGAATTGGGTACAAGTCAAATCCCAAGAGAAAGATCTTTTAAAAAGATTGGAAATGGATTTTTCTTATTTTTTGGCCAAAAAGCCTGATAGCGTTTCTATTCATTTTGATTTTGAATGTTTGAAAACGAACTCTGCTTTTAATGAAATTCCTAAAATACCTTGTACTCGGCAATCTCAAAACTCAATCACCTATGACCAAGGTCCTATCAGGTATAATGATTATTATGGTAAGGCCTTAACAATTTATAATTTTGATGATGAGACTGCAAAAATTTATTGTATAGATATAAATAGGCTTCATGAGATTACTTATCTATTAATACTTTCAAGAGTTGGAAAAAAAATGGACCTTAAAGGGGTTCATAAACTTCATGCTTTTGGAGTAATTACTAATGAGACTGCGGTACTTGGAATTATGCCTTCAAAAGGTGGTAAATCCACAATGTTTTTAGAGCTTTTAAAAGATCCAAAAATTGAAATACTCTCAGATGACACTCCTCTTGTAAGTTCTTTAGGGGAGATTTCAGCATTTCCCATAAGACTGGGGCTTGATTCTTTGCCTGCTCATTATCCTCACTTAAATGAGAATAACTCTGATTATGTTTATGAGTTAGAAAGAGATCAATATGGACTTAAGCATCTTATTTGTCTTAAGGCCTTTCCTAATAGAGTAGGGCTTAGTTATAAGAAATCGATTATTTTTAAGGGTGTGAGGTCTAATTCTGAGGAGTGCATAATAAGTCCATGCTCTAAGATCTCAATGCTTGGAACTCTTTTTAGCTCTATGGTCATTGGGCTTGGGCTTCCAATGATTCTTGAGTATTTTTGGCAACAAGGTTTTAAGGATTTTCTAAAAAAGTCCCAGATCGCTCTTTTGCGTATTACAGGTGCCATATTCTTGTTAATGCGCTCCAAAACTTTTACAATTTATCTTGGCAAAGATCCTATTAAGAATGCAGAAGTATTAAAGAATTTTTTAAATAGATAAGACCAAGGTTTATCATTGATAACAATTGACGATATAAAAACTGAGTGGAATCAAGTCTCTGCCCTGACTTGGGCCAATATGAAATCCCGTTATAGAAAAACTATTGCTGGTTTTCTATGGGTGGTGATGAATCCTGTTATGATGTACGGGGCGCAAAGCTTAGCGTTTAAAACCTTTCTAAGACTAGAGCTTCCCAATTTTTATCTCTTTTTGGCCGGTGGTCTTCTTCCTTGGATTTTTCTGACTTCAACAATGGATATGACAACAACTATGCTTCAACAGCAAGGACCACTTTTAAAGGCCTTTAAAATTAGTCCTTTTGTTTTAATCTCTTCTCAATTACTTGATAATTTTATTAATTTTGCTGCGGCTTTTTTAATTATTCTCACTCCCATCTTTTTTATAAGTGAGGTGAGTCTTACAGGTCTTATGTTTTTACCGGCGGCTCTTTTGATTTTAATAATAGGTGTGTATGCACTCAGTTGGCTTTTGGCCGTTTCACAAGTTTATTATCGTGACACTCGTTTTGTTGTTCAATTCACAACAAGTGTTATGTTTTTTCTGACTCCTATTTTTTATCCAGTTCATTATGTGCCTGAAAAATATAGACATCTCATCGATTTTAATCCGTTTTATGCACTTATTGAGCCTGTTAGAACGACTTTATATAATTTTGATCCCGCTGTGATGACAAGAAGTTTTATTAAAGGCGGAATCTTTGTGGCAGTTTTAGTAACACTTGCCTATTTGAATTGGAGGAGCAAACGTAATGAGCTATACCTCCACCTCTAAAGTTATTTGTGAGCTAAAAAAAATCAATTTGATGTTCCAGTTGAACTATCATCGCTCAGATAATATTCGTGATATTTTTGTAAGCCTTATTAAACGTCCTTTTCGTTTTCTTACAGGGCAAAAAGATCTTTTGCATGTGATTCAAGATCTTGATCTTAAAATCTATGAAGGAGATAAGCTTGGGCTTATTGGTGTTAATGGAACTGGTAAGACCACTTTATGCCGAGTGATTAGTGGCATGTATTCTCCATCAGATGGAGAGGTTTTATTGGGGGAGCATGAAGTACGAGCAATTTTTGATTCTGGGGTAGGGATTATGCCTGAGCTTACAGGGCGAGAAAATGCTTATCTTTTAGCGCGATTTATTTTTCAAAAGGCCAATAAAAAAGAAATTGATAATATTATCTCTGATGCTGTTGAGTTTAGTGAGCTCGGGCATTTTATTGATGTTCCGATAAAGACTTATTCAAAAGGTATGCAGGCAAGGCTCTGTTTATCTCTTATATCGGCCCGTCCATGTGACCTTTTAATTCTTGATGAGGTTTTTGATGGGGCGGACCTGTTCTTTCAAGAAAAAATCTCCAAAAGAGTTCTTAAGATGATCGATGAATCAGGGGCCGTTATTTTTGTCAGCCATTCCACTGATCAGATAGAGAAGGCCTGCAATAGGCTTGTGATCCTAGATAAGGGAAATATCGCCTATGATGGGCCAGTTGATAAAGGCATGAAGTTCTATCAAAATATTCATTCTTAAATTTTAGAGTTAAAAAGTCAGAGGTGGGGGACGACCACCTCTGAAAATTTGGAAAGGATTGCAGGGATTTTATAAGTCTATTGCTAGCCTTATATAGAAAGTTTAGCTGGTAGCAAAAATAGGGCTATATGGTCTGCACTTATTACATTTGGTGTTTAATTCTTAGACGGTTTTTAGTATGAATGGCTTATGAAAATACAAATACAATTACTTACGCTGATTTTGATACTAATCCTTGGGGTATCGTGTGCCTCTAAGCCAAGGGATATCTTTATCCCAAGGGCAGTGGATGCAAAGGTTTTTAGTTCTCCAGATCTCTATTATAAATATTATAAAAGATATGATTCAGCCTTAGGAGCATTTACTAGCGAGGCAGAGAATTTAGAGTACAAAGAAGTAGAATTTAAAGAACTCAAGGTGAATTTAAAGGTATTGGCAAGAAAAGATCTTAACGTTGCAGTTTATAACGATACGGAAAGTTTGCTTTCTCTCTCTGTGCCTTTTAGCACAAAAGTCTCGGCAAAATGTCATCTCAACAAGAGTAAAAAACTTTCTTTAGAAACAAGATTTAAAGAAAGTATTAACAATCTTGCGACTCAGTATAATGCTGAACAAGTTATGGATATACCAGATTCAAGAAAGACTAAGTATCGTAATAATCTTAAATTTTCTGAGCAATATATTCTTTACTCAGATGAGAGGGGAACCAAACGTATTGGCCCAGTAAAATATGTAACTCTAGATATTTTGCATGAAAATGTAGAAGAGATAGGCTGTATTCTGTATGGGGGAGGCTATAGAGAAACAGTGAGAAGACTTCTAACAGATATTGAAGACCAGCTTATGGTAAGTCTGCATGAAGAAAAAGCTCAAGTTATATGAAGAGAAAAGTATCTTTTTTAATCACTGTCATTTTTCTTAGCTCTTGTGCCAGTAAATCTCAAAAAGAGATTGAGACCAGAAAACCAATCTTTATTAAAACAGATAAGGCCTTTAAGCTTTTCTCAAACTCTACCCTGCGTACAAGATACAAGACACAAAATCTAGAATTAGAAAAATATTTTAATATTGAGGCCCAGGGGCTTAAAATTGATACTTATTACTCACAGATTCTAGATAAAAATATTGAACTTTTAAGTTTTAAGACTCTTACCAAAAAAACACTTAAAGACGAGGAGTATCTAACTATTCCTATAAGCGCTGAGGATAATATTTTTTGTAGCCTTTTAAAAATAAAGGGAGATCTGGTTAAACATTATAAAAATGATTTATTTCAAATCGCAGCTCCAAAAGATGGAGAGGTTTTTGAAAATATCACAAAAAGTATACCAAGCCGTTTTGGCAATATTTTGTATAAAGAGTATATTTTGAGTTTTCAAGAAGGACGGGATTGGTCAGTTCATGGCTATAAATTTGCTATTCTTTATCCCAAAAATCATCCACGTATAAAATCCATAGGCTGTAGCTTTGCGGATAGTGGTTATCGGCAAACATTAAAGCGAATGATTACGGATATTGTAAAACAGCTATAAATAATTTTATCTCATATATCTTTTATCCAAAAAATCATTGAGTTTAGAAAGTTTGATACACTTCCATCTGGCATAATTGTTGGCCAACAATGTTTAAATGACATTTTAGTTTTACTAAACCCCCTCTGCTTCCAGACTTTATCTTGATCATAATACTTTGTAGGTCTACGAGGATCATTAGAGTCTCTTATGACTGTCGCTATACATACTTTAAAATACCCAAGGTTTCGTGCATATTTCTCTTGCTCACTATAAATATATCTAAGTAGCCCAGCTCCTTGGTGACAATTATCGATAATAACTTCACTAAAATAAAAATAATCCTGTGGTAATTGATTGAATTCTTTAAAGACTTCTGATGCATTATTTAAAATATCTGCCTCACTAGTTAAAGGAAGCGATGTTGATACTGCTATGATATCTCTTTCTTCATTTTTGACTAATATAATAAGTGATTCTTTATTAACAATGAACTCTGAAAGATAATTCCTCTCATACTCTAAGTTGCCTTTGTATAAGTATGGATATTGTTTAAAATACTCAATTCTGAAGTTTGCTATTATATCAAGATACTCAGTGCACTCATGACCGGAAAATCTCTCAATAATATAAGTTTTATTATTCTTAGCTCTAACTCTCATCTCAATAATTCCTTTTTGTTTTAGTTTTTTAGAATCTAGTAAAATCGGGAAATATCAATGGGTAATTAAGCCTGGAGGGGAAAGGCAAGATTTATTGGCAATTGAGCCTATGGCATATGCACGATAAGAAAGCTCTAAAGAACTAATATATTATATTTAGAAGAAACCTCTTGATTTTGAATTCTTACTATTTCCAGGCACCCTGTAGAATTAATTTATAACCTCCTCTAAGAGAGGGATTTTAGAAACAAGATTTATTGGATTTTGCCTCAATCACTTAATTATATTGAGGAAATACCCGATAAGTCTTTGAAATCCAAATTCTATAGAGGACTAAAAAGATGAGAGTTTTACT
>CAYGJN010000005.1:0-43148 GCA_964350135.1 uncultured Bacteriovoracaceae bacterium
AATTGATAGCTCAACGATTGCGGCAAGTGAGGCGGTGTAGAGTGCGAATGCTGGAAAGGCTCCAGGGTTTGCCATGAATGATGCTCCTGTAAGTGGAGGTGTTGGCGGTGCAATTGCAGGCACTCTTACTTTTATTGTTGGTGGTGAGAAAAACGCTCTCGAAACAGCAAGAGCAGTTTTATCTAAAATGGGTGCTAATATTTTTCATGCCGGAGATAACGGTGCCGGACAAGTGGCCAAAATTTGTAATAATATGCTTCTTGCCATTCATATGATTGGCACAAGTGAAGCATTAAGCCTTGGTGTAGCTCATGGACTTGATGCAAAAGTTTTAAGTGAGATTATGAAGCAAAGCTCAGGTGATAATTGGTCTCTTCAAAAATATAATCCTTATCCAAATGTTATGGAGACAACACCTGCCTCCAATGGTTATAAGGGCGGTTTTGGCTCTAAGCTTATGCTCAAAGATCTTAATTTATCCCAAGAAGCAGTTGAGGCAACTCATTCCAAAACACCGCTTGGTAAACTTGCTAAGGATTTATATTCTAAGCATTGTGAAACTCAAGGGGATAAAGACTTTTCAAGTATTATAAATTCACTAAAATAGGAAATATTATGTTGTATAAAACTTTAAATGTAGAAATTGAATCTGAACTAATGACAATTACTGTAAATAGACCTGATAAACTTAATGCCTTATCTGAAGAAGTTTTATCTGAACTTAAAACGGTACTCTTAGAAATAAAGTCTCAATCAGGATTTTCTGTTAAAGGAATAATTCTTACAGGCTCTGGAGAGAAGGCCTTTATTGCAGGTGCTGATATCAAGGGTATGAATGATATGAGCGTTGATGAAGGAGAGAGTTTTGGAGGGTTAGGGCAAGAAGTTGCTCATTTACTACAGACAGTCCCTGTTCCGGTTATTGCCTGTGTAAATGGTTACGCTCTTGGTGGTGGCTGTGAAATGGCCATGGGTTGTGATTATATTTTTGCCACATCTAATGCAGTCTTTGGTCAGCCAGAGGTAAATCTTGGGCTCATTCCAGGTTTTGGTGGTTGTGTTAGATTATTTCGTTATGTAGGTCCAGGTAGAGCAAAAGAGCTTATTTATACTGGAAGAAATATTAAAGTTGAAGAAGCTAAAGAAATTGGTCTTGTAAACAAAGTCTTTAGCACAAAAGATGAAATGATTGTAGCTGCTAGAAAGTCTCTTGAAATGATTAAAACAAAATCTCCTTTTGCAGTTTCTGTTTGCAAAGAAGTTCTCTACGCTTGTGATGGAGCAGATATTAAAACCGGTATGAAGGCAGAACGAGCTGCTTTTAGAAAAGTTTTTGGCTCTGAAGATAAAAAAGAGGGCGTTGCTGCTTTTGTTGAAAAAAGACAGGCCAGTTTTACAGGTAATTAATATTGGGACTTTTTGATTTTGAAAATTCTGATTGTTTTATTTATCTTATTTGCTTTTAGCTCATGTAGTAAGAATAAAAAATCTGCACCAGTAAAAGATATAACTCCAATTAATAAAATTGATACAGGTTATAAAGGTCTTTTTAATACAACGGAAACAATCGCCGAAATCCAAGTTTCACAGACCGAATCCATTAAAATTTCCGGCAATAATTGCACTGCTCTGAAGTGCAATATTAAGGGAGTTCTTTTTAGAAAAGATAAAGAGGTTTCAACTTTAAAAGATCTGATTACGATAGACCGGCTTCCTCTTATTGGTACAACCCCTGGCATTGTTATTCTTGAAAGAAAATCTACTTCTCAGTTCATGACATCTCTGGACTCAGGCATTGATGAAAATTTATATCAATTTAAAAATATAAAGTTTAATGAAAATCACTATGGATTTGTGATTGTTCATTCTTATAGAGACCTTACGGATTCAAATGTAACTTTGTATCGCTTTTTTCAAGTCATTGAGGATGAGATTCGATTTTTAGAGAAAATTTCAGGAAATGGAGAGTGGGCATTTTCAACTTTGGTTAAAAGAAAATTTGATAATGCGGATGGAGTCTTAATTTTAATTTATGACCATGACTCCGAAAATCCCCTTTCACTTGAACGTGGATCTGTTTATTTTTGGGATGATGAAAAATTTGTAAATTATAGTTTAGAGTTTAACCTTCCTAGACTTACTGAATCTAGTCGGGATAAAATTCTTTGTTACCTTGAAAATAAAACTGGATGTCATAAAATATGAAACTTTTAGAAGTTGAGAGAAAGAATTTTCCTCAAAGTATTTTCAGAGATCTCTATTATCATTTTTTAAAATGTACATGGTCCAAACTTTTTTTATTCTATGTAGTATTTTTTTTAGGCCTTAATTTTGTTTTTGGTTTGTTTTATTATATGAATACAGATTCTCTTTCTAAAGCTATTAGTTTTCCTGAAGCTTTCTTTTTTAGTGTTCATACCTTTACAACTATAGGCTATGGAAATATCTCTCCCGTTGGCGCAATTGCAAATATTTTAGTTACTATTCAGATCATGGTGGGTGTTTTAAGTACCGCTCTTATAACAGGGTTAGTATTTTCTAAATTCTCTCTTCCAAGTGCAAGGGTTCTTTTTACAAATAATATTTTGATTACTAGTTTTTATAATAAAAAGACTCTTCTTTTTCGTTTGGCCAATGGTAGGGCTAATCAAATTATAGGAGCAAATATTCACTTATCTATAACTCTTAATGATCAAACCCCTGAAGGTCATAAAATACGAAGATTCTATCCTTTAACTCTTGTACGTTCTCAAGCTCCTATATTTGCTTTAAGTTGGATGGTAATGCATGAGGTTGACGACAAGAGTCCAATCTTTAATATGTCTAAAAGTGATCTTGAAGCAAGTGACGCTAACTTTCTAGTCACGATATCTGGAGTAGATAGTACAAATGGCCAGACTATCCATAGTATAAATCGATATAGCTCCAGTGAGTTGATTGAAGATAAGATGTTTAAAGATGTTCTCATCACTGATGATAATGGCAAACAAGTTTTAGACTACGCACACTTTCATGATTTCAATTAGTTCTATAGCCCTGTGCCGTGTTAAAAGCCCCTAAAAAGGCTATGATTGCAACTCAATTTTATTAAAGGAAATTTTTATGAAAACTCATACGGTTCGTGTTTACCCATCTAAAGAACATCTTCCTAAAGAAGAACAACTTGCTCATAAAATGGCAGTCATGGCCCTAGATCCCGTTGATCTAGATCATGATGTAGTAGACATGATTATTAACCGTGTGATTGATAATGCCTCAGTTGCAATAGCTTCTGTTGATAGACGTCCTGTTGCTAATGCAAGGTCACAAGCACTTTGTCATCCTCGATCAACAAGAGGGGCCAATATTTTTGGTATGCCTAATACTCATTTAGTTTCTCCAGAGTGGGCAGCTTGGGCCAATGGAACAGCAGTAAGAGAATTAGACTTTCACGATACATATTTAGCAGCTGATTATTCTCATCCAGGTGATAATATTCCAAGTCAACTTGCTGTTTCTCAAACACTAGGTAGATCGGGGGCCGATTTTTTAAGAGGCTGTGCAGCTGCTTACGAGATTCAAGTTCAACTTGTTAAAGGAATTTGTCTACATGAATGGAAAAAAGATCATATTGCACATTTAGGTATAGCTAGTGCTGCTGGAATTGGTGCTTTATTACAACTTGATTTAGAAACTACTTTTCAGGCCATGCAACAAGCACTTCATGTAACATTTGCAACTCGTCAGTCAAGAAAAGGAGAGATTTCTTCTTGGAAAGCATACGCACCTGCCTTTGGTGGCAAGATGGCCATTGAGTCAGTTGATCGTGCAATGAGAGGAGAAGGGGCACCATCTCCGATCTATGAAGGGGAAGATTCTGTTATTTCATGGATGCTCTCTGGGAAGGATGGCTCCTATGAAATTCTACTACCTGAAAAAGGCGAGGCAAAAAAAGCGATACTTGAAACATATACAAAAGAGCACTCAGCTGAATATCAGTCTCAAGCATTGATTGATCTTGCTTTTAATATGAGAAAAAAGGTTTCAAATTTTGATGATATTAAGTCTATTGAAATCCATACTTCTCATCATACCCATTATGTAATTGGAACGGGTGCAAATGATCCTCAGAAAATGGATCCAACTGCTTCTCGTGAAACCCTTGATCACTCAATTATGTATATTTTTGCAGTTGCCCTTCAAGACGGTGAGTGGCATCACGAAAAATCTTATGCTCCTCAAAGAGCTCAAAGAAAAGATACAGTAAATTTATGGCATAAAATTACTACGGTTGAAGATCATAAGTGGACTGAGCGCTATCATTCAAAAGATCCTAATGTGAAAGCTTTTGGAGGCCGTGTTGTTATTAAGATGAATGATGGATCTGAAATTGTGGATGAGATGGCAATGGCAAATGCTCATACTCTTGGAGCCCGTCCATTTGTTCGTGAAAACTATATTCAAAAATTTAAAACTCTAACTGATGGAATAATTTCTTCATCTGAATCAGAGCGTTTTCTTGAAACAGTTCAAAACCTGCCTAAGTTAAGTGCTGCTGATATGTTTAGTTTAAATGTACAAGCAGATATGAAGACCTGCAAAGAGCGTGATACTAGGGGAATTTTTTAATGTTATTTGTTGAAAAAAACGCTCAGGAAAAAAGAGCAGCTTTTAGGGCCGCACTTAAATCAGGAAAGCTTCTTCAGTTTCCAGGAGCCTATTCACCAATGGTTGCTATGCTTATTGAGCAAAAACAATTTGATGGTGTTTATATATCAGGTGCAGTGTTAGCGAATGATTTAGGCCTTCCTGATATTGGGATGACAACTCTAACTGAAGTTAGTCAGCGAGGTTACCAGATTGCCCGTGCGACTAATCTTCCAAGCATAATTGATATCGACACCGGCTTTGGTGAGCCTATGAGCGTTGTTCGTTCGGTTCAAACATTAGAAGAGCTTGGCATAGGTGGCTGTCACCTCGAAGATCAAGTAAACCCAAAACGCTGTGGGCATCTTGATAATAAAGAGATTGTTCCAGTTGATATTATGTGTAAAAAAGTGAAGGCTGCAGTTGAAGCTAAAAGAGATAAGAATTTTTTAATTATTGCAAGAACAGATGCTAGAGCTTCAGAAGGTCTTGATAAGGCCATTGATAGAGCAAAGGCCTATGTGGATGCAGGAGCAGAGATGATCTTTCCTGAGGCCATGCGTGATGAAAAAGAATTTGAAAAATTCAGAGCGGCCATTAAAGTTCCTATGCTCGCTAATATGACTGAGTTTGGTAAGTCGAGAATCCTTACTAAGTCTGAGCTTGAAAACTTTGGGTTTAATATGGTTATTTATCCAGTGACAACAGTACGACTTGCAATGAAAGCTGTTGAAGATGGATTAACTCATATTAAAAAGCAAGGTGATCAATCTGCAATTATTGGATCTATGCAAGAGAGAAAACGGCTTTATGAAATATTGAAATATGAAGACTATAATAAATTTGACCAAAGTATTTTTGATTTTGATTTAAAAAATAACCATTAGGAGTTGATATGAGTGAAGTAAATGTAAAAAAAGGACTAGAAGGAGTAATTGCTGATACTACAAGTGTTTCGAAAGTAATGCCCGAAACTCAGTCTCTTGTTTATAGAGGTTACCCTGTTCAACAACTTGCTGAAAAATGCTCCTTTGAACAAGTGGCCTATCTGCTTTGGAATAGTGAACTTCCTAATGACTCCGAACTTAAAACTTTTAAAGAATCTGAAAGAAAATATCGAACAATCTCAAATGATCTTATTGATGTGATTAAAAAATTTCCAAAGAATGCTCATCCAATGGATACCATCCGTACAGGTATTAGTTTTCTTGGGATGGAAGATCCAAGAACATTTGATAACTCAGATTCTGCTAATAGAGATAAAGCCTTAAAAATGTTAGCAGCAATTCCTACTATAATTGCAGCAGATTATAGGGCCAGAAATGGAAAAGAAATTATTCCTCCAAAGATGGACTTAGGTTTCAGCGAGAACTTTTTTCATATGTGTTTTGGTGAAGTACCAAGAGAAGAAGTTGTAAAAGCTTTTGAAGTCTCTCTTGTTTTATATGCTGAGCATGGTTTTAATGCTTCAACTTTTACAACTCGTGTAATTACTTCAACAACATCTGATATGTATAGCGCAGTTGTTGGTGGAATTGGTGCACTAAAAGGGCCTTTACATGGTGGTGCTAATGAGCAGGTTATGCATATGCTTAAGGAAATAGATGATCCTAAAATTGCTGCTCAGTGGATGAGAGATGCACTTGCTCAAAAGAAAAAAGTTATGGGCTTTGGTCATAGAGTTTATAGAACGGGTGATTCTAGGGTTCCAACTATGAAAAAATACTCCGCTGGACTTGGTGCTCTTTTAGGTCAAGAAAAATGGCAGCAGATTTCAGACGCACTTGAAGATGTAATGGTGGGAGAGAAAAAGATTTATCCAAATCTAGATTTTCCAGCTGGACCAGCTTATTATCTTATGGGCTTTGATATTGATATGTTTACACCAATTTTTGTTATGTCTAGGATTACAGGGTGGACGGCCCATATTATGGAACAAGCTGCTGACAATAGAATCATTAGACCACTTTGTCAGTACGTAGGGCCTTCAGAAAGAAGTCTTTAATTGATCCGGAACTCTTACAAGAGAGAGTTTAATTTTTCTAAGATGTATGAGATTTCTCCTGGCTCTTTTGTAGAGTATTTTTCTGATTTTATACCAGAGAAAGTATCCATCAAATCAATTACCAAGAGTCTTCACTGGCGAGACGATAAAATTAGTTTTTTTGGAAAATCCTTTGATCAACCTAGACTTGTTAGTTGGGTTGGTGATCAGGGTGCTATTTACCAATACTCAAATATTATTATGCGCCCGGATCCTTGGACTAAAGCACTTTTAGAGATTAAGCAACAATTAGAATCATATCTAAAGTCTCCTTTTAATAGTGTCCTTGTAAACCTCTATAGAAATGGTGAGGATTATATGTCCTGGCATTCTGATAATGAAAAGGAGTTGGGAGAAAATCCTATTATCGCATCTCTTAGTCTTGGTGCGACGAGAGATTTCTATCTTCGCCATAAAGAAAAAGAATATGATAAAATTAAATTAGAGCTAAAGAATGGATCTCTTTTGGTAATGAAGGGAGATATACAAAACTCTTGGCAGCATTGTCTTCCCAAAAGAAAAAAAATAAAGAAAGAGAGATTAAACCTCACTTTTAGGAATATTTTATGAGTTCAGCATCACTTCAAAAATTAAATACTTTTAGTCTTTTTACTATTGCGATTGTGGCGCTTACCTTGGCCCTCATTTATACCAAAACAGTAGTACTACCATTATTTTTTGCTTATTTTATTTACGAAACTTTAAAGCCTATGGTTAGTTTTTTTGTATCTAAATGTAGACTTAATAAGGCCTTAGCAACACTTTTAACGTTTCTTTTTTTTATAGGGGCTTTGGCCATAATCGTTCTGTTAGCATCATCATCTATTAAAGATTTTATCCGGGGAGCAGATGTTTATAGAGCAAATTTTATTGCCTTTACAGAAAGGGCGTTGACTTGGCTAAGTTCTCAAGGGATTGATTTTGACAGGCAAACTGCAATTCAAGAGGTTTCAGAACTTCCTGTTTTTAGTTATGCAAAAGAGCTGACAGGGGGAGTGGTTAGTGTTTTTAGTAATATAGCCCTTGTTCTTGTTTATCTTGGGTTTATGTTTGCAGGAGAAACTCGAAAGCAAAATGAGTACCCTTTATTAGATGAAATTCATCATAAGATTTTTAATTATGTGACAACTAAATTAATAACTTCACTTGTTACATCAGTACTTGTTGCTATTACATTGATTATTTTTGATGTTGATCTTATATTGCTTTTAGGTGTTTTAACTTTCGTTCTTAATTTTATTCCAAGTATTGGCTCTGTGCTCGCGACCTTAGTTTTAGTTCCAGTTCTTCTTTTAAAATTCGCTTTTGGGCCAACAACTATAATTGTGCTTATTATTTGCGGAGGGATTCAATTTCTCATAGGCAATATACTTGAGCCTAAATTTATGGGCGATAGTATGGATCTTCACCCAATTACAATTATGGCCTTTTTATTATTCTGGGGGCTTGTTTTTGGGGTTCCTGGTATGTTCCTAGCTGTGCCAATTACTGCAATTTTAAAGATTTTGTTTAAACAATATATACAACCCATCATCAAGGGCTAAGTCTCTTTTAAATCTTAACGGCTCATGTTAGAGTTGGGCCGTGGATGATAAAAACAAAGCAATAAATATTGATGAAATTGATCTTGAAAAGCTAGAGCTGGCCACTACTAGTATTCCTTCAAGTCTTCCTTATGCTCACTCCAGGGGCTCTGCTCCTATTAAAATTATTAATAGAAAGCATATAGCTAAACGTGGTATTGAGGCCATGAATGAGCAAGTTGATATTCAAATCAAACAAATCATGGAACAAGTTAAGCTTTTATCTGAACAAGTAGAAGGCCTTAAAGAAAAGAAGAAGCTCTCTCAAATTATTTATGGCGCACAAATGAATTTTAGGCCCATCCCAAGAGAGTCCTATTATCTCTACGAAAAAGATCAAGAATATATTCTCTCTATTCTTTCTCCACAAGAATGGGGTGAGAGTTTTATGAGTAAACAAAGCTTTGTGGCCAAAGTTTATCTCAGCGGAGATTACTCTTGGGAAATACTTGAGTCTGGACAAAAAATTAAGGTTCCGACAGCGCTTGCTCATCAGACCTAAATAGCTCCATTGCACAAATTCTTTGCTCCCATTAAAATAAATAATGTATGAGCGATCCAAAATCCATTCTTGTAGCAGAAGATAGCGAAGATATTCGTTTGCTTATTGCTGATGCTCTTAAATTCCAAGGCTACCGTGTAGTGGTTGCAGCTGATGGTCTTGAAGCTGAGAGAAAATTTAAAAATGAAAAGTTTAATATGCTGATAACAGATATTAAAATGCCTAAGGTGGACGGAATTACACTTATTCAACGATGTCGTGAGATCAACGCTGTTGAGCTTATTCCAGTGATTGCCATATCTGGTAATATAGATGATTTCAAACCAAGACTTGCTCTCATTGATGATGTTCATTTCTTAGAAAAACCATTTGAAATTCAGACCCTTTTAGAGAAAGTGGCCGAAGTTTTTCAACCGCCAAAACCTGAGCCAGTTGCTACTGGGGATGGAAAAGGGCGAAAGGTTTACTTAAGTGCAGGAGAAGTCCTTATGAAGCAAGGTGATATTGGTAATTCAATGTATTGGGTTATGGACGGAACACTTGAGGTTATTGTTAATAATAACGGTGAAGAGGTTATGGTGGGCAGAGTTCATAATCATGAACTTGTAGGGGAAATGAGTTTTTTAGATAATAAGCCACGTTCAGCTACTGTGAAAGCTGTGACTGATAGTGAGTTGTTAGAGATTCCAAATGGTAGGTTTTCAGAAGTCCTAGAGGATCAACCTCGATGGTTTAAGAGTTTAGTTAGAGTATTATCTGATCGAATTAGAGAGACTAATAAAAGACTTGTGGATATCTAAACTCTTTTAATAAGAAGAGTCTTGTAAAATTTCCAATAATTTTTAATCAACATTCCATACATAACAACAATAGCAATAGTTGTTTTAAGTCCCGCTGGATCTAGCACAGCATGAAAAAGAACAATTTGTACTATGATGGGAGCAATAAGAATAAGAGCTAAAGGGATATACATATTTGAAAGAAGCATAAGTCCTACAATGACTTCAACAATTTTTACAGAGGCAAGCATATAGGGTTCACTAAAAAGGGCCTGGATATACTTGCTGGCCGGTGCTGACATTTCAGGAACTGGAATAAATTGGAAAAAGCCATTTAGTCCAAATAGAAAAAGCATCAGCCCAAGACAAAGTCTTGAAATTAGAATAATGGCTTCATTTCTGTTTTTTACCATAAATTAAGGTAGCACAAGTTTAACTGGCATGTCATTAGCACTTGTTCCAAGTTCATCCCACATATATGTATATTGTTCTTTGAAAGCATCATAAACGTCAACTTCATTTGTTTTAATATTTATAAAATAAAAATTCTCAAAGTTTTTTGTAAACGCTGACTTTGTAAGATTCCCTGCGCCTGTAAAAACAGCGCCATCATTATTATTATAGTTAAAAATCAAAAACTTATTATGATGAAGCTGTGGACGTGCTTTTTTTTGAGCTTCAATTGTAGGCTCAGCTTCTCCAGCATTGGTTTGGATGTATTTTACAAGAGCACCTGATCTTTCTAAACTCGAAACATTTCTTGCTTCAAAAACCATATTTCTTCCCATTCCAATATTATAGAATCCTGTCCAGTAAAGATCATCATCTGCAACGAGTCTTACTCTTTTACCATCTCTTGCAAGATCTCGCATATGACCAATGATATCTCTATCTGTAAAACGGTGAGCAGCTACATCAATTCCAATATCAGATCTATTGACAGCGTTTTTGATATACTGCCTTGCTTTTTTGCCCTCACCTGGAATAAAAAAAGTCTTAATATCGTCTTCTTCAGGAGTTTGAATTTTAGATTTACAGTCTGCTATATAGGAAGCGTATTCTCTAATACCTTGATCATGCTTTTGAACACCATTCATTAGACAGAGGTGGGCCTGAGCAAAATAACTTTTAGGGTTAGTGGTAATAAAATGCCAATTCTCATGATGAGTCACAACTCCAGAGCTCATATTCCCGCTAGAAAATGCAATTTTTATAGTTGATTTAGACTTAGGGTTAACAATAAAAACTTTGTTATGAGCATAACCATTTTTATTTTTGCCCTTCCCTCTACCCCCACTAGAGTGGACTTTAATTTTAGATTTTCCACAACTTTTTAACTCATCAATCATTCCTCTTCTAGGGTAAGTCTTTTTCCCTTTTACAATTTCAGCTTTATCATTATTTGAATCATAGACAAGTGTAACTTTCAAACCTCTGTCTTTCATAGCATCACAAAGAGCATTTTTAACATCTGAGCTGGAGTATGAAAGATAGGCGAGAAAAACTTCTTTTGTTTCATCATCATTAATCCACTCTAAAAGATTGCGAAGTGGAGAGTTTGGTCTTTCAGCAGAAGCTTTTTTATCACCTCTTTTGCAATAAACATTTTTAGGTACAGACTTTAACAAATCTCCAGATTGAGATTTTATTGGTTTGTCATACTCATAAGCATCACAGACTGGATTAGTAAAACTCACCTTGTATTCAAAGGGTTTGTAGTCGCTTAAACTAACTGCAAATACCACAGTGCTAGAAATTATTGATAATACCAGGGCAAAGCTTTTCATATGAACTCCAGAGTCTGTTTAAATACAAAGATTGTTTTACTCAATAATCTTCATATGTAGTAGGGAGTAAATAGAAATTACATGGTCCTAAGTGCCTAGAATTACAAAAACTGTCAATGATGTTTTTGCCGGTAATCTTATGGGCCTTGCAGAGAAAAGCAGATTAGTCCGAAAAACTATGGATGGGTTATAGGGTAGTATTAATAATATTTATTTGGATAAATTCTGCTTTTGGAGCTGATACTTCTATATGCAAAAATATCAAGGAAGGTCTTGTTGATGGGCTTGAGGTCCTTCTAGCTAGAAATATTGAGCAGGATAAGATTGAACACGCACTTAGAAGAGTTCCTGATATTAAAAAAGAGATTCTTAAGATTTGGGAAGATACAAAAACTCCGAGCTCATTAAAAAAAATAATTAGAAAATTAATTGATTACGATATTGATATTCATATGGTCCCTGAGCAATCTTATGATAAAGCTCTCTATCTAGTAGATAAAAATCAGGTTTTGGCCTTTAATATCACACCCTCTAGAAATGCGAATATGGATTTATCTAGCTCAATTGCTAAAGAAAAAACGAAGATTGATAAATTTATAAATGAAGTGTATCTGAAAAACCAAGACAAAGGTGTCTTTTATAATATTTTCTTAGCTCATGAAAATCAAGAAACATTACTAGATAGAGTTGGACTATTAGTACATGAGCTTGCTCATATCAGAATGCTTATATTTTTTAATAGAAATATAGCAAGGCTTTCAGGTAAATATCCACAATTTATTACAAGAGAAAATCCTCTGGGAAAATATACAATAGATTCAGATTTTTATCATTTTATTCAAGAAATTTATGCTTATCAAAGCCAGCATAGATTTCTCTCAAATAGCAATGGTAAAACATATAATGATTACTCTGACCTTTTAGGTGACCAGCAAATTTTACATTCTCAAAAAGTAAGAGTGAAAATATCTCGTTTTGTCATTGATGAATATAGAATTACGAATCCAGAAGTTTTAAAAATAAAAGATTCAACATTACATGAACTTCTTAATTAATTTTTTCTCGCATGGCCCAAAGAAGATTAGAGAGATAAGGTCTTCTAGTTTCTCCCGTTGTTACCATCAAAAGTTTTGTAATCTTAAGATTTGCTGCATCAGTATAAAGTAGAATAAGCATTTCTCTAATGAAGTTTGTACTTAGGGTAATATAATTATCTGTACCGACTCCAAGTTTTAAACTCTTTTTTTCCCACCATGAAAATGGATGATCTTTATAATCAGGGAAAAAATAAGTAAGGCGATTATTTGATGATGGAAGAGAGACAACATTGACTTTTTTGTCAATTAATCTATTCAAAACATCATGCTGGTAATGTTCAACTTCACGGGCCGTATGAAATTTTGTTTTTAAAAAAATCAAAATATCATCTTGGTCAAGTTTTGATCCTTTAATAATTTTATCTCTAACCTTAGTATCAGATCTCCAATCCATATCCATTATTTCTTTGTAGTCTCCTGAGGATTTCTCAAGTGCTTCCCCATGCCCATTTAGTTCTATGACACGTTCAAATAGCATATGAAAATAGAAATTAGGATTAATCCCAAGGCTTAGACCATGCTCTAGAGTATCTATATGCCAAATATTCAAAGAGTTATCAACTGCCTGCACTCCTTTTCTTAAGGTATGCCAGGTTTCACCGTGATGTGATCTAATTTGAAAGCCCTTGTATTGCAGCTTTCTAAAGCCTTGTTTCATTTCTTCAAAATGGGTTTTACGATAAAGATCTTTTTCATCACCTACAGTATCTACATTATAGAGTTTGCCAGCAAGGTATGGATATTTTTCTATCATTTCTAGTAAGCTGTCTATCTGGTGTAAAAAGAATTCTTTTTTACTTTTAAAATTCTCTTTATCATAGAAGTGCGCTTCTTTTCTAAAACTGGGGGATAGTATAAAGTCAAAATCTGGGTGTTTATCTTGGAATTTTTTAAAACCTTTGTAAAGACCAAGTACTACATCTTCAGGAGTAATCTTTTTAAGCCCCGGGATCTCATCTTCTTTTTTTGCTGAATCTCTAGTGAGTGAAAATTTTAGTCTTACTCGGCCAACATTATATTTATGATAAAGTTCTTCGGCCATATGAAATGCAGCTTCTTCATGTGCCTTTTTATTTGTAAGTATAAGTTTTGGTAATAAAAGTATTTTAAGGTACCGCTCAAAAAACTCGTCATGCTGGAGACGGATAAGTGCGTCCACATCTTCAACGGATTTAATAGGTAAAACTTCTCTTCCATAAGTTTCAGCAATTTTTTGTTCATAAATTTTTTTATTTGGACCAGTCAGAAGCTTTTTTAATCTTGGAAAAATAAACTCTGCAGTAAGAGAGCCTGTTAAGTGAATATGTTCCTCATTATACTTAAGAGGGAAATTTTGAAAAAATTTAAAAAGGGCCTTTGATACTGGATGATCAAGAAGGATATTAATATCTGTTTCGTCTTGCTGGAAATCTGTAAGAAGGCCTTTGAAATGAGTCACGTCTTTATGCAGACTTGCATTTTCTTTTAAAAGCATCGAGTGTGTTGCTATTTCCAGAGTGTCATTAATGGAGATTCCATTAGTTTCACTAATAATCTTTGTGAGAATAGAGCTAAGCTCTAGTATTTTCTTATCTTGTGGCATGTAAACTTATCGAATAATTTCATTTAAACCTCAGTTTAAAACTGTTTTGCTCAAGTTTGTAACCTACTAGAAATACGGTATGATATAATTAATGAGAGGTTCATATGGATTTTATAAAAAATGTTTTTAAATCTAGTAAAGAATGTCCACTTAAAGCTTTTTTTCTCGCATCAAAAGACAGCCCTGATTTTGCATTAAAAACAGCTTTAGTTAATTTAAGTAAACTAGAAGATGAGGTTTCAAACGATGGTGATCTTCTTTTTTGTGCCTTAGAAGATAGTGTTTTCTCATCTCTTCAGGCTACTTATTTTGAAGAAATGTTTAGCTCTCTTAAAAATAATCAAGAATATGCAATGGATCTTGTTAAACAATATGCAGAGTCTAAAAACTCAAGAGACTTATTGGTTTATGAACAAGCTCAAACTCATGTGGACTATATTATTAAAGGTGGATCATGCTCTGGTTGTGACCAATGTGATCATCATAAAGATGTAGATGATTTAAGGCCTTATTATGAAAATGGAGATTTAAACTTTATCATTAAGCTCTATTTAGGCATGCAGACTATTAATTTGGCCATGGAGGCCTTGCTTTTTACTCATATTCCTAAATACCCTGAATTGATTCCGCTTTTAGACAGGGCCAGGATTGCTGAGTTTAGAACATTCATATTTTCATATACAGAGCAAAGTTTTGAAGAAATGCTTGAGTCTTGAGAGTATCTAGTCTAATTTCTATCAATGTCTATTAACAAAGAACGTCTGAAAAGAATATTCTCTCTTTCAATTCCTATTATTGCGGCCATGGCCAGCCAAAATGTAGTTAATCTTATTGATACTGCGATGGTAGGTAGTTTAGGGGATGCTGCTCTAGCGGCAATAGGTATTGGTGGTTTTGCTACCTTTATGTTCCAGTCAGTGCTTATGGGAGTCTCTGTAGGTGTCCAGGCCCAAGCCTCTAGAAGAAAAGGCGAGGGGAATCTAGAAACAGCTGCTTTACCTCTCAACGCAGGACTTCTCATTACATCCATTGCAGGTCTTGTTTTTAGTTTAATTCTCTATGGGCTTATTCCTAAAATTTATCATTTTCTAAACTCAGATCCTGATGTTATGGAAGTTGGAATTCCTTATTTGCAGATGAGGATATTAAGCACCATGTTTATTACCATGAATTTTTCATTTCGTGGTTATTGGAACGCAGTTGATATGCCTAAAGTTTATATGAAAACTTTATTCGTGATTCATGGAAGCAATATTATCTTAAGCTATATTTTAATATTTGGTAAATTTGGATCTCCCCAGCTTGGAGTTACTGGAGCAGGGCTTGGTACTTCACTCTCATATCTTATTGGATCTATTATTTATTTTTATTTAGCTTTTAAACTAGCTAAGCCTCATGGCTTTTTTGAAGGACTACCAAAACTTTCTAATATTAAAACATTAATTAAGATCTCAATTCCAAATAGTCTTCAGCAATTATTTTTTTCATCTGGCTTTACAGCAATGTATTGGATTATTGGATTAATTGGAACGAGAGAATTGGCCGGTGCCAATGTATTAGTGAGCCTGATGTTAATAGCTGTTCTGCCAGGTCTTGGGTTTGGTATTGCAAATGCTACTCTTGTTGGTCAGGCCATGGGCCGAGAGGACCCGGAGGATGCTTATGAATGGGGTATTGATGTAGCAAAAGTATGTTTTGTATTTGTACTTATTCTGACGATTCCTTTATGGCTTTTATCAGAAACTGTTCTAGGGATTTTTATTCATGACCCAATGACCTTAGAGCTCACATTATTACCATTAAGGATTATGGGTTTTATAGTGGCCATTGATAGTGCGGGATTAACTATGATGAGTGCTTTGCAAGGGGCCGGTGATACAAAATCTCCAATGCTTGCAAGCGTTGTTTTACAATGGTTGATATTTTTACCACTAGCTTATCTGATTGGCCCAATGCTGGGCCATGGTCTACTGGGTGTTTGGTGTTGGTTTGGTTTTTATCGTTTGATCCAGACAATTACTTTTTGGTATCTTTGGTACCGAAGAGGCTGGGTCAATATTAAGGTTTAAATTAGACTTAAGACCAGCTTAAAACTAAAGTTAATAAAAGGGCCCCTATTTGGACTATTCTATTGTTTTGCATTTTTCTAAGTGTTTTCATGATTAAGCTCCTTTGCTCTCACTACTTAAATAGAAGCAATCTTGATGCCAAGCTAAGAGCATCTAAGTCTTTGTAAAAAGGGGGATTATGATAAAACTAGGGGCCAATTGACCCCTTAGAAGGTGTCTTAATGCTCTATTGAGTTATATTTTCTTTCTCTTTGGTCTTTTCCCGCTGTGATCGCTTCACTTTACGGAATGCTTGCCTTTTTTTTCTACGTTCTTTTTTGAATTCTTTTTTATCTGATTTTTTGTCTAGACCAAATTTTTTACGGGCCATTTTTCTTCTTTCTTTGTACTGCTCTTTAGTAATTTCACCACTTTTAAAAGCAGCTCTATCTTTTGCTTTTTGATCCCTAAAAGCTTCACGATCTTGCTTTTTTAGTGCACGAAGTTTAGATCTGTCAGCCTTCCTCTCCTGTTTAAAATTTTGTCTAATTTGTTTAGTCGCTTTTTCCTCTACTGCGAATAGAGTGAAAGAAGCCAGAGTAAAAAGAATGGTTAATAGTAATTTCATTAAGCCTCCATAATGAAGAATTTAAACAATCATAGCAGGGATTGGCAGTTTTCAATGAGAAAATAAGCTGAAAAATTTGCTTTAAATTTAAAGGCTTGAAATTATAAGGAATGAGCTAAAATAAACTAAGAACCATTATTTTATAAGGGACCATAAATGTTTGCATTGGCCATTCTAGCTCTCATGTTTCCTGGCTATTATTTAGCCTATGATAGCAGTAGGCTTTCAGGGAGTGCCAGCTATCAACATCAGATATCAAAGAAAGGTTATGTTTCAACCATGGGTGATCTCTCTATGTCCTATGATGAGATAATTTTTGGTTTCGGAAGATTTCAAAGTGATAGTGATGATGACGAAACAGATAGTAGTGAAACCTGGCTTAATCTGGGATACCAATTTTCAAATAGTTTTAATTTAAATATTGAAGCATCAAGGCTTAATGAGACAGGTGGGGTTGTTGGAAAGCAGGGAAAACTTGCAATGTACTGGGCCTTAGGCTCAATTGTAGAGGACGCATTAACAGTGCTTAGACTTGAAGGAGGTGGAGCTCGATACGAAAGTCGTGATACTGATATTGGAGCAACTTTTGATGAAACAAAAACTGATTTTAAGCAATATTTTTGGCAAGCAAACCTTGAGCAAGACTTAGGCCCTTATATAACTATTGGCTACTCTTACAAAGAATATGGCTACAAAGATGATAGCTCTACAACTTCAGCGGGACTTATCTCTCCAACAAAAGGTATAGCCTCATATACCTTAGAAGAACATTTAGCTTTTCTAAGTCTCTATCCCATTGATTGGATGGATTTAGGTTATTCATATAGCTATATTCAAGCTGACTCAACTGATCCTACTAAATCACATGATGTCTCAGCTTCATTTCTTATCGCAAATAGATTGAAATGGGGGCTGAATTATACTTATTCGAAAGCAGAAGTATCTCAGAATTATTATGCAACTTCGATTAGTTTGTTTTTTTGAGTTTGGAGTTACTCGATAAGCAACTCCAATCAAAATTATCTAAAGCATAACAAGTGTTAAAGGCAAGATAAAGAAAACAATGATTATATAGGCAAATCCGATCATCCTATTTTTTGAAGCATATTCGCCTAGCTTTTCAGACAAATAAACAGGAACTCTTCTCATACTTTGAGACGGAAACCAGATAAGCATTCCGGCCATATTAAAAATTAAGTGAACAATGGCAATAGTAAGTCCCGCAACATTTCCTGTTAATGAAGCCAGTAAAGCTGTGGTGGTTGTCCCAATATTTGCACCAATCGTTACAGGCAGAATTGAGTGGATACTTAAAAGTCCAGCTCCGGCCATTGGAACAAGTAAAGATGTAGTAATTGAGCTTGATTGAACAGCAATTGTTATAAGCATCCCAAAAAATATTGAAAGGTAAGGATTTTTTGAAAGAAGTTTTTCAATAATATCACCCTTATTTGACTCAACAAAAGTTTTCATTATTCTAACAACACCACTTAGTGCAAAAATAATAATTCCAGCAGCTATAAGGAGTACTACTATTCCAGAGATATTACCTTCTAGTCCAAGTGTACTTGTTGAAAAGCTTTGAACAGCTTTTGTTACAGGCTTAATTAATGCCTTTATAGGACTTGAAAAGCTTGCACTGCCACTGGCAGCACCGCTAAGGCCTGCAGTGATAGTTGTCGCTGATTTTTCAAGAAAGCCTGTGACTATTTCTAAAGGAAGTAGAATAATAACGGTTAAGATATTAAAAATATCATGCACTGTTGCTGCAGAAAATGCTCTTTTAAAATTTCTTGTATCTTTCAAATAGGCGAGCGAGACAATTGTATTTGTGACAGACGTTCCTAAGTTTGCTCCCATAATCATTGGAACAGCACCACCTATTGAAAGAGCCCCTGATGAGACTAGTCCAACGATAATGGATGTTGTAGTTGAAGAGCTTTGAATAAGGGCGGTTGCTAAAAGTCCTGCAAATAATGCAATAACTGGGTTAGATGAAACATCAAAAAGTGTTTTCGCAAAACCTGAGCCCATCATTTTAAATGAAGCGGATAATGTATTTACTCCGATGAGAAATATAAAGAGCAGTAGAAGAACTCCTAAAATTTTAAGAATAACTTCTGTTGTATTGGTTTCTTCTGTAGCTGTTGGAATTGTAGCTGTTGGTTCGACGTTCATAAAAATCCTAGTGTGTTATTATATCTAGTCTTTTTTATGACGCAGAAAACAAGTTAACAATCCTGAGGGGGCTGGCCAACAATATCCTGACAAAAACCTAAGAGCTGCCTAACTCCAAGTAAAATTATAGGGTCTTTAAGCTGCCTTTCTGTCTTTAATATCTCGATCTTTTCCTTCAACTCCGTAGATTAGCCTTCTGAAATTATAATAGGCAAGGCCTAGGTTAGGACAAATTTGGACTCCAATAGCAGTATGACCATTGTCTAGAGTGGCAATTCTCATGACCTTAACTTTTAGAGGAATAATTGTTGCAATTTCGCCTTCTTCAATCATAAGAAGGTTTAAAAATACTCCCTTTTCAATATTTAAGGCATTCTCTGAATTACTAGGTAATTCAATAAGAAGTCCTGTTGTTGAGATATTTATTGTTTTGGCATAGATCTTATCATTTTTACTATTTGTTAAAGTAAGAGGGATTTCTCTTTCTATTCTTTTCGATGTCAACCACCATCGTATCTTAGGGTTCGTGAGAGCTTGTATGCAAGAACTTTGAAGAACTAATAGTGAAAATGCAAAAATACCAAAAGTCGCAAGAGTTGTAGAGATACCGCTATAGTCAAGTCCATAACTATAAACAAGATAATTATTAAAGGCCAAAACCCCAACAGTTAAAGGGAGTATTCCTAGAAGTTTAGGTGAGCCAAAGTAAGAAAAATAGGCAGAGATAAAAAGCATACCCATTGAAACTAAGTTCATTATACTTAGTTTTTGATAGATAAGTTCATATTGCCAAATTTTATGTCCGTATAGATAACTTATCTGTACTGGAAAGCTCAAGGCAATAGCTATAAAGCAAAGACTAATTAATGTAAGTGGCCATGGACGGCTATTCATAAAATCCTCTCTAGGCTATTTTAAAGACTATTATTTGTGAAATATTTCATTTCTGATTCAGTGTTTTTAGAGAAAAAATGACAAAAACTATTAACTTGTCTTATATAGGCTTTACTCCCTGAGAGCTCTCTTGTTTCAAGCCAGTTATGACGATTTTCAATAATTAATTTTTTAATTTTCTCTGGACCATTTTGATAACTAGTTAGAAAAATTTCCAACTCTGGAACTTTCTCTCCAAATGTACTTGTTAAGATTTTTCTATTCTGTTTATCCTTCCAAAAATTATTAACAGAGTCTAAATGGTGACTTATTTTTTTTACAGTTAGGTGATTTTGAAATTTTTCCGTAGAAAATAATTGCTCGTAGAGAGCTGGGGCATTCGCAGGGTAGCGACCAACGTCCTGATCCTTAGAGGCTGCCCAAAGACCCATCATGAGGTATTCATTTAAATCAGAATTTTGTCCTAGTAATTGTAATTTCAAAAAGAGAGGGTTGTTAAGAGGGTTTAAAGTTAATTTAGTTTGTTTAAGACTACATTTTGGAGCTTCAAATCTTTTTTCAAAAAGTAGTTCATTTTTTTTATCATAATAAACAAATGTAATATCATGTTCAAATTTTGGAGATAAAGAAAGATCTTTAAAATGAAAAATTAGTTCTTGATCTGAAAGAGTAGTATTAGCATTACGTAGAAAACTATTGGAAATATTCTTTCCACGATAAAATACATTTAAGTTCTCTGAAGATAATTTATGTTCTGGAGAGCTAATCTTAAGAGTTAAGTCATGCATTCTATGAAGGTTTTGATACTCAGGATATGTTTTGATATCCAGTCCCTTTGTAGGGGCCATAGCTTTTGAGAGATCAATATGTTTTTTATCAATCTTGTTAATAGATCCAAATGGACTAGTGGGCCCTGCGCATCCAATTAATCCAAGAACTCCAATTAAGCTGAGTATGTAAATCCTCATATATTTCTCCTCATACATAAGTATAAAGAGGTATCGGAATACTTGAGTGAAAAACTTAGTCTTGTGTAATATTAAGTTCTTAGAGTGGTGATATACTTAGACAAATGATTCTATCGCCAAGGAATCTTGTCATGGCATTGACTTTTTTCCAGCTCAGCTAATTCCAAAATCCTTGAGCATACCAAAGTGCACAGCAGACGGATTGAGAGACATTGAGTGAGTTCTTAGATCCTCTGAGTTTAAGTTCAATAAGATTATCACTTTCATCTAATAATGATGGGGTTACTCCATATTGTTCATGTCCAAATACTAAGGCGTAAGTTCCATCTTTTTTAAATTCAAATTCTCTAAGGGGTTTTGATATTGTTGTGGTTTCAAAGGCGATGATTTTAACACCTTCATTTTTAAGTGTTTTGAAAAGCTCATGAGCATCTTCAACCTCTTCCCATTCAACTAACTCATGACAACCCATTGCTGTTTTTTTGACTTGTGAATGTTCAGGAGTTGGACTAGGAGTAATAAGGTAAATCTTTTGAACTCCAAAGCATTCGCAGGCCCTAAGAATAGCTCCAATATTATGTGCACTACGAACCTGATCTAAGATAACAAAAATTGGAAGCTTAGGTTGTGTTGGATTTCTTCTATCAGTATTATAAGAGAGAAAATCATACTCTTTCAAACTCTCATTTTTAAAACGTTCTAAGAGCATAAGGTAGAGCTGTACTTGTCTTGGATTGGATTTGATTTTATCAAATTCTAAATTAAGGCGTTTAAGTCTATCCTTAGTAGTTCCTTGCAAATATTGATGATAAAGAGCTAGCTGTTCTTTAGCATTGGCTTCATCTTTATCTAGTCTTAGTCCCCAAAAATAGAGTTTATTTATAATTTGTTTTTCATCAAATGAGAGAAAGGTCTTTTTATCATAAATTTTATTCATGGAGAGTTACCTTCTGGCCTTAATCTAGCAATTAAACTTGGCACAAAATACACTTTAGCTTAAGAATTTGCAATTTTGGCCCCTGGTTTAAAATCATTGTATTATGGGGAATAAGTTATAGCAGTGGATAGGTAAAGTGAAAAAAAGACCTCTTATATTTATCATTTTAGGGATAATTCATCTTCTTGAACCATTATCCAAGATTCTTTATCTCAAAATTGAAACTGGGTTTAGTTTTTCTAAGGTTTTAGAAAATATTTTGGCCATTGAAGGACTAAGGACTAATTTTGAGTTTTGGTTTCTTTTTCCTATTGCAGGTATTGCACTTCTTACGATTAAAAAATGGTCATATCCTGTTTTTGTAGCCGTTCAATTTTACTCATTAATTTCGCATCTAAGCTATGAAGAGTATACATGGCCTTATGTAAGCGAAGTGCCTATTCTATCTTCCTTAATATTACTTATTTTCAATATTGGAATGATTGTTTATTTTGCTCTTCCATCAGTGCGCAGACCATTTCTTGATAAAACAATACGTTGGTGGGAAACATACAAACGTTATGCCGTAAATATTCCCTGTGAATTTATTGCACTTAAAAACTCAAGTAGCTTTAAAGGAGAAATTCTAAATATCTCTAAATCTGGAGTCTTTGCTACATGTAATAATAATGAAGTTCATATCAATGATGAGCTTAAAGTAAGATTTCATTTTTATAATTTAAACTTTTCTCTAAAAGCAATTATTGTTTCTAAACATAGCTACACTGATAAAACAGGTTGGGGAATTCAGTTTGAATTTAATGATTGGAGAGAAAAATTTAATCTCTCTCGATTGATCAATATACTTAAGCTAGCTTATAAAAATCCTTATTAGCCATGTGAATAACTCAGGTAAAGGACTCTATCATTTCTTTTCTTAAAGAAAGGTATTACAATCTAAGTAGGTAATACTACTTATGACAGAAGAAAACTCAAAAGTTAAAATCAATATTAACGATGAAGATGCTAAGCTTCTAAGGCCTATTTCCCTAGAGATGCTCAGGTCAAATTGCCCTTTTGATTTTAATGTCTATGTTAAAATCCTTGAAAAATTCGTTCTTTATGTGAAAAAAGGTGATGATATTGAAGATGAGCGTCTTGAGAAATTCAAGAGGATTCAAAAATTAAAAGAGAAAGATGTTGAACGACTTTTTGTCCACTCAACAGAGTTAGATAAGATTTCAAACTATATTGATGCTGAAATAGATGAAGCTCTTGATGAAGATAATGATATAGAAGAAGAAGAGCGCTTTGATAGAATTCAGCATATCGCAACTTCTGCAGTTGAATGTTGCTTTTCAGACCCTGACACTCAAGAGGCCTTTGATCTTGTTGAAAAAGCAGCAAAAGGTTTAAGAAAGGTTGTTTCAACTAATCCTAAGGCCATGAAAAAAATATTCCATAGAAGAGGTCGTAAGACAGATATAGTTCAAGAGCATTGTAAAAATGTCGCTGCCTTAAGTCTTAAAATGGCATTTTCGCTAGGCTTTAGAGGTGAAGATTTAGATAATCTTGGTACAGCAGCTCTTCTTCATGATATTGGTATCAATCAAATGACTCAAGATGATATTGATATTCTTTTTAAAAGACCAATTGATATGTTTAAAGGTGATGATAAAAGAATTTATGAAAATCATGTTAAGCAAGGTATGACTCTTATTGGAAAAAAAGATTATATTAATAATAAAATTTTAAAATTAATCGAATCTCATGAAGAACAGCTTGATGGAAAAGGCTATCCAAAAAGAACTGCTATGCTTGATCCACTCGAGCAAATACTTGGCCTGTGTAATAAATATGATAAAAGAGTCACAGCTCAAGGGATGAAGCCAGTAGAAGCTTATAATGACCTACAAACCAGTGTTATTGGACAATATGAGCTTAAGTATATTAAGAAACTTCTAGAGGTTCTTAAGGCCGAAGAAATTGTCAGCTAGTTCTAATATCTAGATCTTTTAGTAATAAAATCATATATTTACACCTTCTCAAAGAAATCTATCTAGTTAGTAATAAGTACACGATCTCTAGCTTTGTAAATCATTTGTATTAAGTTATGTTCATAATCGGGTTTTTATAACTTAACCAAAGGATCTAAGGTGAAGTCATTTTTAGTTTTTCTTATCGCTCTTTCTGCTTTTGCTAAGGTAGATGTTCTTTTTAGTCCTGAAGATGGAGATAAAGCATTTGAGCGTATTTTTAATGAAATAAGCAACGCCAAAGACTATGCCTATATTACAGTTTATAGCTGGAAACTAACTGAACTTGAAGATTCAATCAAAGAAGCATGTAAAAATGGTGCGAAGGTTAAAGTTGTTCTTTCTAGCAGACATGAACAAAGTAAGAGCAAGGCAATTGAAGAACTTGATAAAATGGATTGTGTTGATATTAAAATTCCTTCAAAAACTATGCATGAGAAATTTGTCATTGTTGATGACAGGTTTGCCATGAATTCTTCAGGTAATTTTAGTTCTGGCGCTCGAGATTCATACAATGAAAGCACTGTATTTTATGAACTAGATAAATTAGCAGATAAGGACGAAGAAAACGAAAAAAATAAAGATGAAAAAAGTATTATCAATGCACTCAAACAAGAGTTTGCACTACTTTTTAATTATTCAAAAAACTCTAAATTTGATAGCGGTGATGGCTCAGAAAAACTTGATCATTTTAAAAGAGATAAAAATAACAAAATTATTAACCTTCCTGATGAAGATATTATTTCACTATATTCATCTTCGATGAATTTCAAATTAAGCGAGAAAGCAAAACCATTAAGTAATGGATCTATACTTGGGTTATCTTCTAAAAAAAATAGTTATATTGTTGCCGATATGATCGTAGATAAAATGGACAATGCTAAAAGCTCGATTCTTATGAGTGTTAATTATGTTTTATTAGATAGAATTTGCGAGGCCTTAGAGCGTGCTATTGATCGTGATGTTGAAGTTAAAATCATTAATGATAATAAAAGTGTTAAAGATCGTAATGATTGTACAGTAAGGCTTAAAAACAAACTTAAACAAAACGGCAGGTATAAATTTTATAGTTTTTTTCCAACCAGTAGAAAAGCAGTTTTAAACCATAATAAAACAATTTTAATTGATTACAATGATAAGGCCAAAGAGCCTATTTCTGATAATACACTTTTGATATCAGGATCTCATAATCTTTCTGAAAATGCGGAAAGAAAACAATTTGATAATCAAATTCTTTATACAACAAAAGAGTATAGTAATCTTTATAGAGCTTTCTATAAAGATATAATGAAGGTCTTTAATTTAAATAGAGACTCTCATGATAGACCAGATCAAGATATAATCGATTATCTTCTTTCTGATAGAAAGGGATATTATAAAATTCATAATAGAGACTTAAGTAAAATTATTTCTTTAAGTTATAAAGAGCTTCAAGAATTAAGAGAGGATATTGAAAGATTAGCTCCTGGTATTCTGGATAGAAGTACACCTAAAGAATTCCTAGAAGAATGTGATTATTATAAAGCATCAAATAAGAAGTATTATAATTACTCAAGAGGAAAATTCACCCTTTGTGAAATTAGTAAGAAGGTTTCATTAAGAGAAGGAAACTTTACAGTGGTTATGAAAGGTGCAAATGACCCTAGAGCATTTTTTAGCTGTGATCGTTATGATTCTAAACTGCAAGAGTATCAAAGCCGCGATCTTGATAAAGAAACGGATTCAACCCAAGAGGTTGAAGCTCAGATCATGCTTTTTGAGACTAAGCATGAACAGGCCATGATTAAATTTGAAAGACCTTCAAGAGAGAATAAATCTATTATTCAGAGGCAGATACAAGAACTTGATAAAAAAATCACTTCTTTAAAAGAAGAGCATTCTCAGTTAAAGAATAAAAAGTTTTATAAAGCCTGTACCGTAGAGGTTGAATCAGAAAATGCTGTTATTACTTATAAAGGTAGTACAATGAATGAAATGAGATATATCGCTAAATAACTCTACCATAACCACCTCGACGAGGGTCCCCTTGGGCCCTTGTTATACCAAGGACTCCGTTGACTCCACCAAAATAAAATTCTTTTATAGGCCAAAGATTAATTTCAAAAAGATCATTAAGTTTTTCAATTTGAGTATCATTAAGCCCTGGCTCAATTTGTAGAGTTTTCCCGTCATAATTCATTCGTGGGTATTGAATTGCTTCGCTTAAAGATAATTTGTGATCAATGATAAGTGAGATAATTTGAGTTAAGCTTGATCTAATTCTTTTGGAACCGCCAGCCCCTAGAACAAGCTTTTCATCTCCTAGAACAATTAACGGGCACATCATAGAGCCCATACGCTCTCCTGGTATCCAATCACTCATATCCTCTTTACATAGATCATCCTCTCCTAGCATATTGTTAAGAATTATTCCTGTATATGGAATGAAATGACCTGACCCCTCACCATTAGTGAGGCTTAAAGAACAAGCATTACCAAACTCATCATGACCGCTAATATGAGTTGTCCCTTTAGTAAACGGTTTCATAAAATTATCTTCAAATTGTTTAAATGAATCAGCAAGCTTTGTAGAAAAAATAGCATTATGATGACCAACTTTTTCAAGGTGATGAATTTCTAATGTTTTCAGCAGGTCTCTTACAGCAAGTCCTCCAAGGCATGGACTTGGGGGGAGAAGAATCTTTCTACCGTGATAATTTGTCTTGAGTGGTCTGAGCTTTTTAACTTCATATGAATCAAAATCTTTTATATTTAAATGAGATTCATTATTTTCTTTTAAAAGTGAAGGTATAATCTCATTTTCATAAAAGCACGGTCCTTTATTTGATAACTCTTCAAGAAACAAAGGATAGTCTTTATTATAGAATATATCTCCATGAGTAAGCCTTTTTCCGTTTTGGTAGAATAGACTTCTCATTTCTTTTGTAAAATCAAGTAGAGGGGCCAAAAGATCCATGGTGTATGATTGGATAGGAGTGATTTCTACACCATTTCTTGCAAAATCTATAGCAGGTCTTAAAACTTCTTCTAATGGAAGTCTTCCATGATTTTTATGGATATCAAGAAGCCCTTTTAAGGTTCCAGGTACAGCAATAGTTGCTTGACCGATATGAAATCGTTGAGTTTGTCCGCTAAATTTAACATCTAAAGGATCAAATTCTTTTAATCTTAGTCCATTGAGGCCTGGAAAATTAACAAAGAAATCGTAGCTAAATTCCTCTTTTTGATCTTGTCCAACCATAATTCCACCACCTGCAAGTGATGTAAGAAGAGGTTCTGAAATAGGAGCTGTAAAGCCTGATGCTACACAGGCATCAAAAATATTACCGCCTAATTCCAGAATTCTAATTCCAGCTTCAGTCGTTATTGGATGACCTGTTGCAAGAGCACCTTTTGTTTTCCTATATTTCATGGGAAACTATACCCGGAGAAAATTTTGTCATACGAATATATTAAAGCACTTCATCTTATTTTTATAGTCACTTGGTTTGCAGGCTTATTTTATATTGTTCGACTTTTTATCTATCACACAGAAGCACAGGAAAAGACAGAACCTGAAAAGACAGTTTTAACTAAGCAGTTTATCATAATGGAGCGACGACTTTGGTATGGTATTACTTTGCCATCGGCCATTGCAACCTTAGTTCTTGGGCTAACCCTTTCTACCCAGTTTTGGCCTTACACTGAACACCCTTGGTTAATGGCCAAGCTTGGCTTTATTATTGGACTTTTTGGTTATAACCACGCATGTGGGATTATTTTAAAACGTTTATGGGCAGGTGACTTTAAGTACAGTTCGAATTTTCTAAGAATTTGGAATGAAGTTGCTACCTTATTTTTATTTGCGATAGTTTTTTTGGCCATCTTAAAAGACTCTCTTGCTTTTATCCCTGCCATAATTGGATTAGTTATTTTTGCTTTTGTTCTTATGGCCGCTATAAGAATTTATAAAAAGCTTAGGACCCGCTAAAATCATAGAGTGAAACAAAGGTTGTTCCTTGTTCAAAAATCTTTCGTGGCTCAAAAAGTAAGGAGTTTATCTTTTCTATAGGAAGACCTTTTTGGCGATCTGATTCAATCCAAAGCTCTCCTGTAAACCACTCTTTTGTTACTGATTCACAGACCATGGAGTAGAGAGAGTGAATGGCGTAGGGTGGTGCAAAAAACAAAACGGTATTAAGTTTTTCTTCTTCAGTAAAGCTACTATAAAGAGTTATAAACTGGGTTAACCAAGTGAGACCATTGTCTTTTCTATATTGGATAGGTCTTTGATCACTTTCTTCTTTGTAGCTTTTTTGCATTTTTTTTATATTTTCTTGAGTATAGATAAAAACGCGACTACTTTTTTCAGTTAAAAAGAGCTTTTCGGCACCTCTTGACCAGGCCTCTAATCCTACTGCTCCTGAACCTGCACAAAGATCAACGAAAATCTTTCCTTGCCAATGCTGATGAGAATCAAAAATTCGCCTTTTAAGACGAACACTCATTGGCCTTATGAGATCTTTAGGAGGGACTTTAATCTCAAAACCTTGAGCTACACCGCCTAGAATATTTAATGACATACTTAAAATCCTTACAATAATATCTACAAAAAGGTTAGAATATATTAATTCTAAGCATAGTTAAACTATAAGGATCAGTCATGTGGGATATTGATAGCTCTGGAGTAATGTCGTTTGAAGGCAAAAAGGCCCAGGAATTGGCCAATGAATTTGGCTCGCCACTTTATATATATTCTAAATCTAAAATTCTAGAAAATATTACGAGTCTAACTACTGCTATGGGAAAGTATTTCCCTAAGTTTAAAGTACAGTATGCTGTTAAAGCAAATACGAATCCCCATATATTAAAAATTATTCAAGAAGCTGGTCTTGGTGCAGATTGCTCGTCTCCTGTTGAAGCTGAGATTGCTAAACGAGTAGGCTTTGAAATGAGTGAGTCCACTTATACGGGAAATTTTGAATCACAAGATGACTTTAAAAGAGCAATGGCAACAGGGATGAAATTAAATCTTGATGATTATCATCGACTTGATGATGTTTTAAAAATTGCAACACCTGAGGTCCTTTCATTTAGAATTAATCCTGGGATTGGTAGAGGTGGTTTTGAAGGTATTGTGACTGGTGGAAATGATGCTAAATTTGGTATTCCATATGAAGAGGTTCGTACAGCTTATAAGCATGCAATTGACAGAGGTATAAAAAGATTTGGTATCCATATGATGACGGGCTCAAATATTTTAGAGCCATTTTATTTTGCTGAAATTACCCAAAAACTTCTTTATATCATTGAAGAAAATCTTTTAGATTTGGGAATTAAATTTGAATATATTAATATTGGTGGAGGCTTAGGAGTTCCTTATACTAAAAACGAAAAACCTCTTGATCTAGATGCAACATTTAAACAGGTCTCTGATGTTTTCCATTCAAAAGTTAAAGCTCTAGGTATTGGTGATCCAGCTCTTGTAATGGAACCAGGAAGATTCTTAGTTGGAAATGCTGGAACTTTAATAAGTACAGTCACTCATATTAAAAAATCTTATAAAAACTATATGGGCCTTGATTCAGGGATGAACACACTTTTGAGACCATCTCTTTATGGTGCTTATCATGAAGCAGTTATTGATGGAAAACCTGGAACAGGGGAGACGGCCGTTAGAATTTGCGGACAAATTTGTGAAAACTCAGATATTCATCCTCTAGAGCGAAAGTTTAATAATCCACAATCTGGTGATCTTGTGGCCATTCGTGATTGCGGAGCATACGGTTTTGTAATGAGCTCAAACTATAATAATAGAGAAAGAGCCGCAGAAATTCTTATTGACCAAGGTGTTCCAAGGCTTATTCGTCGTCGGGAAACTATTGATGATATTTTTGATAGTGTGCCAGATTTCGATCTTTAGCTTTACCACACATATATTACTTAACTAGTATCGAAAAATTGTGGAGCCCCATGTAAACCCAGATCCAAAGGCCGCATTAACAACAAGCATTCCTTTTTTGAGTTTTCCTGCTTTTCTAGCTTCATCCATTGTAAGAGGAATCGTTGCAGCAGTTGTATTTGCATATTTTTGAATCGTATTAAAAACTTTTGATTCATCTATACCAAGCATTTCTCCAACTTTTTGATTAATGCGAAGATTGGCCTGATGGAAAATAAAAAGATCAACATCTTCTAATTTGATTTGATTCTTTTCTGTAATAGACCGCACTGTCTCGCTCATTCTTCTTACCGCATTCATAAAAACAAGCTTTCCGTTCATATATGGATACTGCAGGCCTTTCTCTAATGCAGATTTAGGTATTCTTTCATCATATTCTTTAACATTGGCAGGCATTGGATTCCAAAGCTCTTTTGCATGGGTTCCATCAGCAAAAGCTTCCGAGTCTATAAAATGAGATTTATCGTTGCCTGTATTACTCATAATGGCCGCACCTGCACCATCACCAAAAAGAACAGAAATATTTCTACCTTTTGGAGTTTTATCAATTCCTTTTGAGTGGACTTCTGATCCTACAACTAAAATATTTTTATAAAGTCCTTTGCAAATAAGAGCATCGGCCATTTCTGTAGCGTAGATCCAAGCTGAGCATTGTTGTCGAATATCATAGGCTGCAATCCCTGGACGGTTTAAAGCAGCACCTAAAAAGCATCCTAGACCTGGAAAGTCAGCTGGTGGGGACAAGGTCGCAGCAATAATACAATCTATATCTTCTATCGTTTTACCAGCATCTGCTAAAGCATTATTGCAAGCATTCACCGCAAGTTCTAAAGTTGCTTCTTCACCGAGTTTGACCCAACGTCGTTCTTGAATACCGGATCTTTGTTGAATCCACTCATCTGATGTATCTAGTTTTTTTTCAAGGTCAAAATTAGTAACAATATGTTTTGGAACATAGGAGCCAAAACCTAGAAACTCACTTCGAATACTCATAAATCCTCATTTGTTGTCTTTATTGTAGAGAATGGATGGTTTTTTTAACACGAGCAAAGCGTCAAGGTAGGCTTTTTACTTCAAGAAGCTTTAAGGAATTCCTATAATAATAAGAGTTTTATTTAAGGAGAGTTTTTATGGCAAAGATTTTAGATCTACTGGGAGCTGATGGTGATAGTTTATTAGGGCATACTTGTAAGACTATTTCTAAAGATCAGATTCATCTTCCAAATAGTGATTTTGTAACCCAAGTTTGGAAAGATAGTAACCGCTCTCCTCAGACATTAAAATCTCTTCAACAACTTTTTAGCTCTGGAAGGCTCGCTAATACTGGTTATATGTCAATTTTGCCTGTGGATCAGGGAATTGAACATAGTGCAGGAGCAAGCTTTGCACCAAACCCCATCTATTTTGATCCTGAAAATATTATTAAATTAGCAATTGAAGGTGGTTGTAATGCCGTAGCTTCAACTTACGGTGTTCTTGCAAGTTGTGCTCGTAAGTATGCTCATAAAATTCCATTTGTTGTCAAAATTAATCACAACGAACTTCTTACTTATCCAGCAACTTTTGATCAGGTTATGTTTGGAACTATTAAAGAGGCTTGGGATATGGGTGCTACTGCTGTAGGGGCCACTATTTATTTTGGTTCTGAAGAATCGAGTAGACAAATACAAGAAGTTTCTCAGGCATTTGAATTTGCTCATGAACTTGGAATGGCCACAATTCTATGGTGTTATACAAGAAATCCTGGGTTTAAATCTGACAAAGATTATCATGTATCAGCAGATCTTACAGGTCAGGCCAATCACCTAGGTTGTACAATTCAAGCTGATATTATTAAACAAAAACTTCCTGAAAATAATGGTGGCTACACTGCTGTTAATTTTGGAAAGACTCATGACAAAGTTTACTCAGAACTAAGTACTGATCATCCAATTGATTTATGTCGTTATCAGGTTGCCAATTCATATATGGGCAGATGTGGTTTAATAAACTCTGGTGGAGCCTCTTCTGGAGCAGGAGATCTTGCTCAGGCCGTAAAGACAGCAGTCATAAACAAAAGAGCTGGCGGAATGGGATTAATTTCTGGAAGGAAAGCATTTCAGCGTCCAATGAAAGAAGGTGTTGAGATCTTAAATGCTATTCAAGATGTATACTTAGATGACTCAATCACAATCGCCTAAAATATTAATTTACATTACATATCCAGAGCTTGAAGGCGCTAAGAAATTAGCGTCAGCTCTGGTTGAATCTAAACTTTGTGCATGTGTAAATATTATTCCCAAAATTTTCTCTGTCTATCGCTGGCTAGATAAAACTGAATCTAGTGAGGAATGCGTTCTTCTGTGTAAGGCCCAGAAAAATAAATTTAGTCAAATCTCTGATTTGGTGAATGATGAGCATCCATATGATACACCTGCTATCTTTTCAATATCATTAGATGAACTAGATCCAGAATATGAGAAATGGATTTCTTACCAACTCTTATAATCCTTGTATTATTTACAACTAGAAATGCCATTATTGTCTTAAAACTGCTAAATGCTAAAAAGGGGAATCTAATTCTTTTTATAGGAGCAAATAATGAAGGTTTTTACAGCAGTCTTGGCAACCACACTTATGGCATCATCTGTGTATGCTGATATAGGAACTCAAGAAAAACGAGAAATTGGTAATGAAATGATGGCACTTACTAATAAGATGATTGAGTTGCGTCAGAGTGCTAAAGATCAAGATGAAATTTGTAAATTAGGCCTAACTAAACAAAAAATTGCAACAACACTTATCTCAGCAAATAGGTATCTAAATAGATCAAGACTTGCACATAATGGCGAAAACGTTCTCAAAAGCCTCTATAATGCTGTAGATGATAATGGAAATTTTATTAATAGAGATAATTTGACTTTAAATCTTGCTATCCATGCTTATAAACCAGGTGGTCAAAAACATTTAGACAATCCACTTATGTCAGCGCTTGGCGGAACTACTTTTATAGGAACAACTAAAGAAACAAAAAATTATATTCTTCAATTTACTGATTCTCAAAATGCAACAGTGACATATATTCATCCGAAAAGTGGTGAAGTTTATATTAATCCAATCCAGATTCCAGGTCACGGTGGCGAAGGAAATGATGGACTTGTTTTTAGAAAAGAGCTTAAGTTCTTAGCAGGTGATTCAGATCAAGGGCCTGTTTGGTTTAAAGGTTGGTATACTTTTAAATATGATTTAGATAATGACTCAATGTCATTAACAAATAATAACAATAAAGATTATGCTTTTAAACCATTAAGCGGTGAATGTTCAGATTCTACTAACCTTAAATAATTTTTTTTAGCGGTAGGGTTCAGTAGAGTCTTGCCGCTTGATATTGCGCTAGAAAAAAACCAATAGATAAGAACAAATAAAAACCTACTCCCCTAAAAATAATCCACCACCAATTATTAAGTTTTAAAGCGGCCCAAAGAACCAGAAGAGTTTGAATAGAAATAGTAAGACCACAATATAAAGTAGCAAGAGAAAATGTTTGTTGGAAAAAAGGCAAATGCAAATTAGTTCTAATCTCAGGTGGAAAGAAATCACTATATTTCATAGTCATCTCTAGCAAAAAAGGTTTTCCATAAAAATAACTTCCAATTAAAAAGAGACTAATGAGAAGTCCTACGATAACAGGTTGTAGTTTAAAAAGTAGGGGACTTTTCATCTTCCAAGAAACAATAGCTAGAATAAGAACTAATCCAACAGAGGTACCCGTAACAATATCAAGTTCACCAAACATATATAATGAAAGAGCTGCTTCAAGAAATGCTGCAATTGCTGCAGTAATGAGTCCGGCCTTAAGACCAGCAAATGTGTCGACAATTACAAATAGAACTAATGGGATAATCCCGGTTAACATCATCCAGTTTTTCATATTTTGATTATAGAGAGTGTGTTTAAGAAGAGCAAAGTAGATTCTACGTCATAGTGTAAAGCTTTGACATTAGAATGCCCTAATAGGGCATTCTAACGTAAAGATCATCAAAAGGAAGACCCATCTAGCTTTTGATGATAAAAAGTGAACTAGGTGATCTTCTGATTAAAAGCTCTGCACTTGAACCAAAAAGCCATTTCTTAACTCCACTATGACCATGTGTTCCCATAAAAACTAAATCTGGTTTATTTTCTGTAATATAATTAAGCATATGCTGAGTAGAATTATAATCTCTTGTAATCTCAATAACAGCTTTTGTCTTAACTCCTTCAGCAGTTAAGTCTTTTGTATAAGATTCCATTTTCTTATTGGCCTCAAGCTGCCCTTTTTCTAATAGTTCATTGGCCGTAGATATTGCCATATCCTTATCTTGGGCAGCAAGTACTTCGGCTGAATGTGGCTCAACAATATGATACATTGTCACCTTTGAACCAAAAACTTTAGCAAGTTTTTTAACCCAAGCAAATGTCTTATCACTTTGTGTAGAGAAGTCATTTAAAAAGAAAAGATGCTGGGGGTTAATTGGCTCAGTTCCTTGAACGCTCACTACTGGACAGTTTACAGTCTTAATAACTTTTTCAGTTGTGGATCCAACAAAGAATTCTTCCAGTCTAGTGCGGCCACGATGACCAAGGAATAGAAGATCTATCTTATTTTCGTTAGCATAACGAGTAATACACTCATGAGCTTCACCAAAGAACACGTCTTTTTTAACTGGCTTCTCATAGGCAGCTTTTGCAATAAGATCATCAATTTTTTTAAGAGAAATTTCCTTAATTTTTTCTTTCATTGGATGGTCTAGAGCTTGTGCCTTGAGCTCAGCATAAGGGCTACCATCATTTATATGAAATGCCTCTGAAGAATAAATAATTGTTGGTTCATAATCCATCAATCTTGCCCAGTTGAGAGCAGTTTCAAGAGCATGATTTGCAAGCTCACTAAAATCAGTTGGAATAAGCATTTTTTTAGTCATTTTGGGTCTCCTTGTTGTGCTGCTAAGATATCATAATTAGAACAAAATATTAGAATCTTTTAAATGATTGCGCTTGGGCAAAAAGATGACCTAGATCACGTTTTTATAATTTCCAGTCTATTAGGGGTTTGTTCATTTTTTTTAGGTGAGTATTTATTGCGGAAAAATGCTTAGATCCAAAAAATCCTCTATAAGCTGAAAGAGGAGAAGGATGCGGAGATTTTAGTACGAAATGCTTTTTTGTATTAATATTTTTGCCTTTTTTCTGGGCAGGTGCCCCCCAGAGAACAAAGATAATACCAGTAGTATTAGCATCTAATTGCTCAACTACTTTGTCAGTAAATATCTCCCAGCCTTTTCCTTGATGGCTAGCTGCCTTTGCTTTTTCAACAGTAAGTACATTATTTAAAAGTAAAACACCTTGTTTGGCCCAATGGGTAAGATGACCATGGGATGGTATTGGAATTCCTAAGTCTGAGTTGAGTTCCTTATATATATTTGCAAGGCTTGGAGGAGTTTTTACGCCAGGCCTAACAGAAAAGCATAGTCCATGGGCCTGGTTTTCTCCATGATAAGGATCTTGTCCAATGATCACAACTTTTACCTGTTCAAAGGGAGTGTAGTTAAAAGCATTAAAGATATCTGAGGTTTTAGGATAGATTGTTTTTCCTGAGCTTAATTCAGCACTTAAAAATGCTTTTAAAGATTTCATATAATCTTTTTTAAACTCAGTACTTAAAATCTCTTTCCAGGATTTTTCAATTTGAAAATTTATCATAGATAATTAATACAATCTTATTCTTTATAGGAAAAGTGATTCTTGAATACTTAATTACTTAAAAGTGTATAGTTAGCGTCAAAATGCACCAGTATGTAAGTTTTTGTTATTGGAAACTCTTACACTCTATCTTGATTAAAATCTCATACGTTTTAAAATTTCTTTGGGTTTGATCAAGGAGGGTCATAGTGAAAGAGCTGCTTATATTGATATCTTTGTTCTTTTTTTATAGTTGTCAGGAAGAAATTAACAAGGCCCAGGAAAATGCAATTGCACTGAGTGCCTGTAAAAATTGTCTACTTTGTTCAGGTGTAAAGCTTAATGAAAAGGTAATTCTTACAGCCGCTCATTGTTTTGCCAACAATGAAAATACTCAAAATATCTATATAGGTAGTGGGTCAAAAAGAAAAACTCTTTTAAGAAAATCAATTCATAAACTCTCAATTCATCCTGAATATGTAAGATCAACTGCTTATTTTGATATTGCTGTTGTTATTCTAGAAAATAAAATATCTAATTCAGAGTTTGATTTAGGTTTTTATCAAGATGAATTGGATGAAGAGCAGAGCTTATTTTCAGTTTCATATGAAGGCATTAAGCGAACTGTGAAGTCCCATACATTAGATGAGGTTGGTTTTGGCTCTTTTTGGGTCAATGATCATAAAAAAAATGAAATTTGTTTAGGAAGTAGTGGAGGGGGTATCTATATAATGGAGGAATCTGGGCCTAGATTACTGGGAATAATCTCTGGAATTGATGCTTATCCAAGTGAGTTAAAAGGGCGTTCTTGTAGCAGTGGGTTTAGATCAAGGCATTCAGACCTGCGATTTGCCAAAAAATGGCTTCTTGATCAAGTAGTTTCTACACTATAGCTCGTTTGAAGTTTATGAGAATTCATATCATGCTAAATTAATCATGTGAAAATGATAATTGTGCTTACTCTATTTATTTGTAGTATTAACCTTTGGGCAAATGATGCTTTTAAGCATATTGAAAACCATATTATCTCCTTTAATTCTTGCTCCTCATGCAAACAAGTATGCTCAGGGGTAAAGCTTAAAAAGAATATTATTCTAACGGCAGCCCATTGTTTTAATGAAAGACCAGATACTAAGAGTATTCGTCTTTATAGATATGGTCGCTACGTTAGAAAAGAGCTTAAAGTAGTGCCAATTATTCATCCTCTATATGCTCGAAGTACTGCTCTCTACGATGTTGCTATTGTCATTTTGAAAAATCACAAGGCTAAAGATAATCTTGAAATAGGATTTAATGATGATGCTATTTTAAATGGTGACCTTATCATTTCCGGTGTTTACCAAGGTTTAAAAAAACGTGTCGCTTCACACAAAGTAGTCGAAGTCGAAGATCATGTCATATTTGCTCAAGATACTAAAAAAGCTCAAATTTGCCAGGGCAATAGTGGTGGCGGAATTTATAGCATAAAAAATGACCAGGTCTTTCTAAGTGGAATAGTCTCAGGAGTTAATGCTTACCCTAGTCAGTTAAAGGGGAAAACATGTAGCTCTGGCTTTGATTCTCGACATACAAACCTTAAGGCCATTCAAGGCTGGATTATAGATCATATTGGCTCATTAGAGCTTGAACTTTAAATCTTGTATAAGAAGCTCTATAGTGTCTTTTTAAAAGGAGATCCTATGAATACCATTACACTTGCTGAGCTGTATGAAAAAAGCCAAAACCTTGGTGAGAATGAAATTATTTTGGATGTTCGTGCACCTAGTGAATTCTCAGAGGGACATATTGCTGGTGCCATAAATATTACTCATGAAGAAGTTGACGAGCATATTGAGAATCTTAAAAAATACTCAAAAATCTATATTCATTGCTTAAGAGGCGGCCGTGCCAAAAAAGCTTTTGATGCTTTAGCAGATGAAGGTCTTAATAATACTGTTGCCTGTGTTGAAGCTGGATTTTTAAAATGGAGCGAGCTTGGTTATCCAATCGTAAAATAATGATTTATCTAGACCACGCAGCTTCAACTCCCATGGACACTATAGCAAAAAAGGCTTTAATTGACTCCTTAGAGGAATATCCTAATCCTTCATCAGCTCATTCATTGGGAAGAGGGATTGCTGATAAAATCATCATGGCAAAACAAGATTTTTATAATTTTGTTGAAGCAAAAAAAACATATGAGCTTCTTTTTACTTCCAGTGCAACAGAGTCAAATAATACTATTATTTCTGGGCTTGGTTTAAAATCTGGAGATATTGTTTATTGTGATTTTTCTGATCATGCATCACAAATTGTTCCGCTTAAAAATATTGAGGGACTTGACCTGAGATCTTTTAAAGACCCAATTGACCCCAATGCAAGGTTGTTTAGTTTTCCTCATGTAAACGGACAGTCTGGAGAGATCAATAATTATCTTGAGATTGCCAAAAATATCAAGGCTAAAACAAAGGCCTATATACATATGGATGCTTCTCAAAGTTTTACAAAGATAAGTATTAGCTTAAAAGATGGTTTAGTTGATTCAATGAGTTTTTCTGGTCATAAGATGGGAGGACCCAAAGGGATCGGCGGATTATTTTTTAAAAAATACTCTATTAAGCCTTTTCTTTTAGGAGGAGGACATCAAAATGATATGAGGGCCTCAACTTTATCATGGCCTTTGATTAATAGTTTTCATAAGGCCACTCAAGAAGCTTTGTTAAAAAGAGAAGCAAACTTTAATAAGGCCAAAAAACTACAAGAATATTTCATTGCAAACTTAAAACATTCTAAATTTCTTTTTGAAAATACTTCTCCTTATATTACAAGTTTTGCTTATCTAAAAAAGACTAGTGAGCTGGTTTTAAAAGAGCTTGATGATCAAGGTATTTATATCTCTTCAACATCGGCCTGCAGTTCTGAAAAAGCTGAGCGTTTAAAAGTATTTAGTGAGCTTGGAATTGAGCAGAGCTTGCATGCCCATATGTTAAGAGTTTCCTTAGGGGAAAACTCAACAAAGGCAGAACTTGATAGGCTGCTTTCTTATTTAAATTAAACTCTCAGAGTGCTATAATTTCCACATCTTAACTTTCAGTTCAAAGGAGAGCCTGTGGGCAGTTCAACAAACTCATTTAACGCTAAGCAAACATTGGATGTAGATGGAAAATCTTATACTTATTATTCTTTGCCAGAAGCTGCGAAGAAACTAGGTAATATAGACCGTTTACCATATAGCCTTAAAGTGCTTCTTGAAAATCTTTTGCGTTGCGAAGATGGAAAGACTGTTACCACAAATGATGTACAGGCCATAGTTGATTGGCAAAAAGAAAAGAAATCAAAAGCAGAAATTGCTTACCATCCTGCAAGAGTTGTCATGCAAGATTTTACAGGTGTTCCTGCAGTTGTTGATCTTGCTGTTATGAGAGACGCAGTTAAAAACCTTGGTGGTGATCCAAAGAAAATTAATCCTCAAGTTCCAGTTGATTTAGTAATTGATCACTCTGTTCAAGTTGAAAATTATGGAACACCAGAGGCATTCGAACAAAACGTAGCAATTGAATACCAAAGAAATAAAGAGCGTTATGAGTTTTTAAAATGGGGAGCTCAGGCCTTTGATAATTTTCGAGTAGTTCCTCCTGGAACAGGAATTATTCACCAAGTGAATCTTGAATATCTTGCTCAAACTGTTTGGACTAGAAATATAGACGGTGAAGAGGTTGCATACCCTGATACATGTGTTGGAACTGACTCTCATACAACTATGATTAATGGCCTAGCTGTTCTTGGCTGGGGAGTAGGTGGTATTGAAGCTGAGGCTGCCATGCTTGGGCAAGCAGTTACAATGATGATTCCAGAAGTTGTGGGATTTAAATTAGAGGGAACTTTAAATGAAGGGGTTACTGCCACTGACCTTGTTCTTCAAATAGTGCAAATGCTTAGAAAACTTGGAGTTGTTGGTAAGTTTGTAGAATTCTATGGCCCAGGACTTGATCGTTTGTCTTTGGCTGATAGAGCAACTATCGCAAATATGGCACCTGAGTATGGTGCGACTTGTGGCTTTTTTCCAATTGACTCTGAAGCTATTCGATATCTTCGCTTCACAGGACGAGATGAAACTAGAGTAAAGTTAGTTGAAAAATATGCTAAAGCTCAAGGTATGTGGAGAGAAGCTAATGCTCCTGATCCTATTTTTACCACAAGCCTAGAGCTTGATATGTCAGAAGTAGAGCCAAACCTTGCTGGTCATAAACGTCCACAAGATAGAATTACTCTGAAAACAGCAAAGGAAGATTTTAAAAATATTCTTCATGAATCTTTCAAAGTACCTTCAAAAAGATCAGAGAAAGTGGAAGGTAGAGATTTTGATTTAACAGATGGTGACGTTACTATTGCAGCTATTACAAGTTGTACTAATACATCAAATCCAAATGTTTTAATTGGCGCAGGACTTGTGGCCAGAAAAGCAAAGGCCCTAGGCCTAAGTGTCAAACCTTGGGTAAAGACATCTTTAGCTCCAGGGTCTCAAGTTGTTACTGAGTATCTTAAAAAAGCAAATCTATTAACTGATCTTGAGTCTCTTGGGTTTCATGTAGTTGGTTATGGTTGTACGACTTGTATTGGAAACTCTGGACCTTTACCTGTCGAAATAAGCAAGGCCATTCATAAAGGTGATTTAGTCGCAACTTCTGTTCTCTCTGGAAACAGAAACTTTGAAGGACGAATCTCTCCTGATATAAAAGCGAATTTTCTTGCCTCTCCTCCGTTGGTTGTTGCTTATGCATTAGCGGGCACAATGGATATTGACTTAACAACTGAGTCAATTGGTAAAGGCAAAGATGGACAAGATGTATTTCTAAAAGATCTATGGCCCACAAATAAAGAGATCTCTGATATTCTTGCTGAATGTTTAACTCCTGCTATGTTTGAACAAAAATATGGTGATGTTTTTAAAGGGGATTCCCGTTGGCAAGCAATTGATTCTGGATCTGGTCAAACTTATGCTTGGGATAAAAATTCTACTTATATTCAATGTCCTCCTTATTTTGATGGAATGACAATGGATATAGGGAAATTATCTAATATTAAAGACGCTAGGCCTCTTGCACTTCTTGGACAATCTGTAACTACTGACCATATTTCTCCTGCCGGTGCATTTGGAACTGAAACTCCTGCAGGAAAATATTTAGTAGAGAGAAATGTAGAAAGAAAAGATTTTAATTCTTATGGATCTCGTCGTGGAAATCATGAAGTCATGATGAGAGGAACTTTTGCTAATATTAGATTAAGAAATGAGATGGCCCCGGGAACTGAAGGCGGGTTTACTAAAAAACAACCTGAAGGTGTAGATACTACAATTTTTGATGCTTCTATGGATTATCAAAAAGAAGGGACTCCACTTATTGTTATTGCTGGCTCTGAGTATGGAACTGGTTCTTCAAGAGACTGGGCCGCAAAAGGAACTAATCTTTTAGGTGTTAAGGCCGTAGTGGCCGAATCATATGAGCGAATTCACAGATCTAATCTAATTGGAATGGGAGTTCTGCCTTTACAATTTCAGACTGGTACTAAAAAATCCTCTTTAGGTATTGATGGCACTGAAACTTTTGATATTACAGGTGTGACGGAACTAAGCCCTCGCGGAACAGTAGAACTTACAATTAAAAAAGATGGTAATGAGAAAAAAATTACTCTTGATTGTAGAATTGATACCCAAGATGAATTTAATTATTACACCAATGGGGGAATTCTCCATTATGTACTTAGACAATTGGCCGAGTAATGGATGAAGTACTTCTCTCCCAATCAGTTGCTATATTGATTGATGGAAATAATATTGAACGCAGTCTTCACTCTTTAACAAAGAGTGAATCAACTATGATGAACTTTGATTCTCTTATCCCACGTTTACTAGATGGAAGATGGCTTAATCGTCTTATTTATTTTAAGGAAGGGAAAAATATTTCAGAAAAACTTACTGAAAGACTTCATAGTAATTATCATGGATCAACAATTCCTTGCCATAAATCAGCTGATATTCCTTTAACTATTAAGGCCACTCAGCTTGCTAATAAAGTTGATACAATTATTATTCTCTCAGGTGATAGTGATTATGTTGAACTTGTAAGGCATCTAAAAGGTGATGGAGTGAGAGTTGAGATCGCGGCAGTAGAGTCTACTACAGCAGGAATTCTTCGTGATGAAGCGGATTATTTTCATCCCATTATTAAAGATGATTGGTTTCAGCTTAATGCAAAAAAGAAGACTACCACTAAGAAAAGGCGGAGTTAAATATGCAATCTAGTAATCTCGTTATTCCTAATAAAATGCATATTTTAACTGTTTTTGGTGCATTGATTTTTACTAGATTTGTTTTTGGCGTGATCGTTTATTATTTTGAGTCTATGGGACATAGCAGCCAAACAGACTTAACAGAGATGTCTATTAATTTAATTTGGCTTGGATGTGCAGCAACTTTGATAGGTTCAAATTTTTTATTTCGTTCAGTTTTTAAAAAAGAAAATTATAAAGGTAAATCTGAAGTTGAAATTTCGAATAAAATGCTTTCTAGTCTAATGATCTCATGGATTGTATGTCAGGTGTCTGCGCTTATTGGTGTGGTTTGCTATCTCTTTTATGGGCTTTTTTATGAGCAAGCTCTAGGAATGATAGGGCTCAGCCTACTAGTTGGTTTGTTTCAAAAACCTAATTTTTCTCGTATGGAAGAAGTTGGCGGTTTTAAGTTCCCTTAGCTTATATGCTTAATAATAAGAAGAATCTGTGGGGCCGCAACTACCATTAAAAGTACTAAATATTTCATATATAACTCCTAATCTCTTTAGATGCAGGATTTAGGCCATCTTTTCCTCGTGATATCAATGTGTTATAATATTTTTTAAGTCCAATCTATTGAAACTGACAAGGAAGTCGACAATATGGAATCATTTAATTTTAGTAGATCTTTCTCATCTATAAGTGGGCTTACTAATAATCTTGATAAGCTTTCTAAGCCTCTTTTTGAAGTTGGGGGCAATAAGTTTTCTTTAATCTCAATTTTAATTGCTGTTTTAATTTTTTGTCTAGCTATCTATTTATCAAAAATAGTGGAAAAGCTTGTTGGTAGATCTCTTAAAGATAGTCATCTTGATAGTGGTATTCAGGGCTCAATTTCTAAATTCTCAAGATATTTAATTCTTCTTATTGGCATTGTCATAATGATGGATATTATCGGTATTGGTCTTTCATCACTGGCTGCTGTTGGTGCCATTATTGGTGTTGGGCTTGGTTTTGGATTGCAAAATATAACACAAAACTTTATCTCGGGACTTATTATTTTACTAGAAAGGCCTATCAAGGTTGGTGATCTTGTTCATGTAAAAGGAGTAACTGGTAGAGTAGAAGTTATAGGCTCTCGATCAACAACAATTATTACAAGAGATGATCTTGCTATTATTGTTCCAAATTCGCAGTTTATAAGTGAGCAAGTTATTAATGAATCTCATTCAGGAATGAAGATGAGACTTCATGTAAATATCGGTGTTGGGTATGGAAGTGATACAAGTTTAGTTAAAGAAACACTTTTAGAAATTGCAGCTAATCATCAAAAAATTCTAAGTTATCCTGAACCTAAAGTTCAGTTTAGAGATTTTGGTGATTCATCTCTTGATTTTGTTTTGCTTATTTGGGTTAACGATAATTGGTCAGGAGACTTTATAACTTCAGATCTTCGTTTTGCAATTGATAATGCTTTTAGAGAACGCAAAATTAAAATACCTTTTCCTCAAAGGGAAGTTTATTCTCATTCAGTGAGTTCATGAAACTAGTAGTTTTTTTATTTATTTGCCTAAGTTTTAATTCCTATAG
>CAYGJN010000006.1:0-41443 GCA_964350135.1 uncultured Bacteriovoracaceae bacterium
TAATTGTTTAAGTTGTAAATTGCCAATGTTTATGAAGTTTAAAATTTCAAATTGTGTTTTCAAACTATCTTTAACTCTTTTTAAAATATCCTCATTCATTGTTGCGCTCAAAGCGAGTATAGGTATTTTAGATTCCGAAGCTCTATAAAAACTATCAAGGATTTTATGTCTAAAGCTCTCTCCCCAAAGGTAAATAAGATGGAACTCATCAAAGACAAGGATATAATCATCCGGTGATTGTTCAATAAATGACCAGTACTTCTCAGTAAATGTCTCGATGGTATAGACTCCGCAGCGACCTCCATGAGCAGGGTTTTTAAAAAGAAATAGATCTCCAAATTCTCCTGCGATTCGCTCATGAAATTCAAGACTTAAGGCCTTTAAAGGGGAGAGAAAAATAAGCTTTCTTTTGTCATGACACAAAAGTTGGATAAGTAAGGAAGTTTTCCCCCAACCTGTAGGGGCGGTTAGTATTGTGAGCGAATTTCTCTCTAGTAAAGGCCTTAAATCCATAGACTCCTCTTAGCAAGAATCTCTCAAACATAAAGACTATAACTTATGGTTTTTCTTATGCTAAAATGCCTTCATGCAAATATCTGGTTTTAGCTTTATTAAAAATGGCTTAACGCTTGGTTATCCTATTAAAGAAAGTGTTCAATCTATTGAGCCTTTATGTGATGAGATTATTATCAATGTTGGTTTCAATGACCAGGCTTTAAGCTCTGATGATGGGACCTACGATTACCTTAGAGATAATCTAACAGGCCCAAAATATAAATTCCTAAAAAGCTGGTGGGACCCTGCTATACAAAAAGATGGACTGATTCTCTCACAACAGACAAATATTGCTTTAGAAAAATGCCAAGGCAAGTACTGCCAATATATTCAAGGGGATGAAGCAGTTCACGAAGAAGACCTCATCCATATTGAAAATGGTGTAAAAGAAATGGAGACTCGGGCAGATATAGAAGGTCTTATTTTCAATTATTTTCACTTCTATGGAAATGTAGATATCTATAAATGGACGAGAAATATATACAGACGTGAGGTCAGACTTATTAGAAATGGCCTAGGGATTCAATCTTGGAAAGACGCTCAAGGCTTTAAACACCAAGACCTTTCAAAGATAAATGCTAAGCAAATTCAAGCACGGATTTTTCATTATGGTTGGGCCAGATCTCAGCAGATAATGGCCAAAAAGGTAAAATCTTTTGACAAGCTCTATCATGGTGACAAGAAGATGGATAACGACAATTTTACATACCAAAGAGAATGGGGGCTAAAGAAATTTACTAATACCCACCCTAAGGTTGTAAAAGACTGGATTGAGAAAAATAGAAATGATATAGACATCTTAGGGCTTGATTATAAGATGCAATTTAAAGACTTAAGGCTTATGATCAGCGATATAATAGAAAACCTAACCGGTTACAGAATGGGTGAGTATAAAAACTTTATTGAGGTCAAATGAAAGAGCAAATTGAAGAGATCTTAGAAGAACAAATCAGACCCTTTCTTGCTCAACATGGCGGAGGTGTAGACCTTGTAAAAGTTGAAGACAATAAAGTTTATCTTAAATTGTTTGGAGGCTGTCAGGGATGTGCATCTTCTCAAGCAACTTTAAAAGATGGTATTGAAACTTTGTTAAAATCAGAACTTGAACAAATCACTGAAGTTATTGATCTCACTGATCACTCTAGCGGCGAAAATCCTTTTTTCTAAGAAAGAGAGATCACCTCTCCTGTTTCCTCTAAAAGATCATCAGGCATATTTTCTATTATAACCTCTTCAAGTTTTTCTATTAAAGCTTTTTTTAAATATACTCTACCATAGATCAAACTTACTTCTCTTTTGGGGACAGGATTATTAAAAGAGAGAACTTTAGCATAGTCTTTCGTTGTAAATTCTTTTGTCATTAAAGACGGTAGTAATGTTACTCCAAACTCGCGATCAACAAGTTTTTTTAATGTATCAAGATTACCTGAGGTAAAGTTAATTTTACCCGTATCAGTTTTTTTAGATTTGCAAATATTAAGGGCCTGCTCTCTAAAACAATGTCCTTCATCTAATAAAAGCATTTCGTTAATATTTAGATCCTCCATTTTCACTCTCTTTCTAGAACAAAGCCTATGTCCTTCATGTAAGTAAAGATGAAAAGGTTCATAAAAAAGTGGCTTTTCAATAAGCCCTGCAACCTCTAATGGCGTGGCCAGTATTCCAACATCAATTAAATCTTTTTGAATATAATCAATAATTTGATGAGTTTGAAGTTCACTTACTTTTAAACTTACATCCGGATAAAGATCACAGAATTCTTTGACAAAAAGTGGTAGCAAATAAGGTGCAATAGTTGGAATTATTCCAACCCTTAAGTCTCCTTCGACCAGCCCTTTTCCTAGGGAGAGAATCTCTTCAATTTTTTTTCCCTCTAGCAGGATGACTCTGGCTTGTTTAATAACTTCTTTTCCTAAATCTGTTGGAATAATAGGCTTTTTTGAGCGATCAAAAACTTCGATACCCAACTGATCCTCCAGTTTTTGAATCTGCATGCTCAGAGTTGGTTGGGTGATATAACAGCTTTTGGCAGCCTTGCTAAAAGAGCCCTGGGTATCAACGGCAACAATATAAGAGAGTTGAGTAAGGGTAATATTCATTCAGATATAATAACTCAAGAATTTTATCACTTAAACAAATACTGTCCTAATACCTTATAAGCTAAAGCTAATTTCTATTAAGGCGATAGGTTAAATACGATGAAACTTTTATTATTACTCATTCCTATGCTTCTTAATGCACAAATTATCGGTGAGAGCTATACCGCAAAGGAGAGCTTTGATGCTCAGCTTAGCGAATCAAAACAGTCGGTTAATTTTGGAGACAGCACTGATTTTAAAATAATTGGTCAAAATAGTTGGGCCTACACCCTAGAGATTAACGGAGACTCTTATCTGGTCTCAAAAAAATGGATGGGAAGAATAATAGGCAAAGACCCAACTCCTAACGAGAGTGTGGCACTTGCTGTAAGTGTTTTAACCAAACCTCTCACTGCTGATATTAATAAATGCCATCAACAAGTTACAGAGTTTTTAGTAGGACCAGATTTTAAATTTGAATCTTGTAATAAAAAAAGTGCCCGGTATGAAGATAAACTACTAAGCCTTCCTGTTAACCATGACTGGCTAGATAATGGTGCACTTTGTATTTTAGAATCCATGAAAAATGCGCCAGATAAACATTATAAAAACAAATCTAGCTGGAAAGGAAATACTCATTATCCACAATGCAGCAATAGTGGCGTTAGCTTCACAAATGCTAATACTCGCCCATGTCTTTCAAAAAAATATCTTCATCATACAGTAAGAAGTTACAGGAAGGCTTTATCTTGCCTTGGTCTTGATGAAAAAGAGATATTTGGACTTATTAATAGAGAAAGCCGCTTTCAAACCACAATTGGAAATACTAATTTTGTCTATGGTGCTGCTCAACTAACTCCACCAGGAGTATTTGAGGTCCATAGACTTTTAGGTCTATCTCCAATGGTTAATCATCACACAAGCAATAAGTCCATCGACTCTCTTATTGACGGTAAGTATGTTCAAGAGTCCAAATGCAAAGAAATTTTAGAAATTACTGGCAATAAACCAATAAAAACAAGAGGTAGTGGTCAAGGTACTGATCTAGATACCTGTAGTAGAGTTCATATGCCAGAACACCCCGGACTTTCATTTTTATATGCAGGTATTCTCTATAAGCATCTTAAAAAAGGCATGAGAGATAAAATAAATGAACTTGGTATAAAATTCGATAATAAAAGCCTTGAACCCTTTATTAGAAAATTGACTTATTATGCCTATAACGGTGGTCCAAAACATCCTGCAGATATTTTAGAAACTTATATAGTCGAAAATAATGTAAAAGAAATTACTCAAAAAAATTACGCTCTTCATACCGATGGGGTTAGAGATTTTATAATTAAACTCTATCCAAGAGATAGAGATACAGGAAAGCACTTAGAAGTTGGAAACTATTATAACCATATTAGAGATGGTGTCGTTGAATTAGATACAGAAATTAGAAAGTTTAAAAAGGATGTTTCATGCGGGCTTTATTAATCATTCTTTTCTCATTTTCTGCCTACTCGGCCACAACAAAGTTTGAATCTATTCAAACAGACGCTCGCGAGCTCTCTTTAAACATAAAATCAACTAACATTCAAGACTCAAAAGAGCTTTTTGAAGTAATTCAAAGAAAAAACACATTGAATTTTCTTATAGAAAACATAAATAATAAGAAATCAGGCTGCCCTACTATTGAAGACGCACTTTATTTTCATTTTGGATTAAATAAAAAAGATGAAGCAACAGAACATTTTGAATTCGCACTCAATCTAGCAAACTCTATTTGCCAAGAATAACTTTTTTTCTTGTAAGGCCCACTTCTAAGAAATCAATTTCAGCAACCAAGAGCTTCTCCCCCTGCTCACCATTGGCAAGTATATCCCCCCAAGGTGAAATAATAAGAGAGTGTCCAAAGGACTCCATTTTTCCATTATGCTTTCCCCACTGACAGCTAGCAAAGACAAAACATTGAGTTTCAATAGCACGGGCCCTAACCAAAGTTTCCCAATGGGCCTTACCCGTAGGAACAGTAAAGGCAGCTGAGATACTTAAAGCATTAACTCCTTGATCTACATAGTCTTGATAAAGTTTAGGAAAACGTACATCAAAACAAACACTGAGACCAAGCTTCATCTCATCCGCTTCTATTATCTTGGGAGTATTACCTGGAGTATAAAGATTTCCTTCATCAAGCTTTAATTGTTTTCCTTCATGAATAACATCACAAGAAAAAAGATTAATCTTGTCATAATAATCGAGAGTCTTTCCACCTGGAGCAAAATTAAGAACACGATTTCTTATAATGCCTTGATCTTTAAAAACAACACTACCGCCCAAAACATAAAAATCATATTGAGATACAAGATCTTCAATGGCCTTAAAATGATCATTATCAAAACTAACTAAATAAGGAGTCTGATTTTCACCATCAGACTTTGTATAAAAAACTTCGGGCAAAAAAACGGCCCGGCAGTTTTTCTTTTGAGCTTCATCAAAAAAAGTTCGAATTTTTTTTAGGTTAACCTCTGGATCAAGATGAGAGGTTATCTGAACAACTCCAACCTTCATGAAGGGATGCGCTTTCCAATAGCAAAATATTTAAAACCCTGCCCTAGAAGTTTCTGGGTATTGTATATATTTCGGCCATCAAAAATCACAGGGTCCTTAAGAGATTCTTTAACTTTATCTAAGTTAGGATTTCTAAACTCCTGCCACTCAGTAATAAGGGCCAAAGCATCAGCTCCCTCTAAAACATCATACATTGTTTTAGACTCGACAAGTGAGTCTTTAGGCATATCCATATAAGAAAGAAAGTTTGCCCCTGCAATTGGATCATAAAACTGCACTCGACCACCATGAGCAACAACTTCTTTTGCAAGAGTTATGGCCGGAGCTTCTCGAATATCATCAGTCTTGGGTTTAAAGGCAACTCCCCAAAAAGCAATTGTTTTACCTTTTAGATCGCCTCCAAAATAATCTTTAATTTTATTAAAAAAGAATATTCTCTGAGCTTTATTTATTTCTTCTGCAGCATCAATAATAGGAAGTTTTGTTGAATGCTCTTTGGCAGTATAAATAAGTGCTTTCACATCTTTTGGAAAACAAGATCCTCCATAGCCAAGCCCAGGATAGAGAAACTGCTTACCAATTCGAGCATCACTAGTCATTCCATGTCGAACTTCTTCAATATCTGCGCCCGTTGTTTCACAAAGTTTTGCAATATCATTTATAAAAGAAATCTTAGTTGCAAGAAAACAGTTTGCTGCATATTTAGTCATCTCTGCTGATAGATTGCTCATTTTAAAAATTGGATGACCTTGAATAACAAGTGGCTCATAAAGCTCCGATATCTTATCTCCTGCAAACTCTTCTTTAAATCCAATTACAACCCTATCAGGCTTCATAAAATCATCTATTGCAGCACCTTCTTTTAAAAACTCAGGATTGTTTACAATATAGAATTCTTTGTCTGTATTTCTTGCTACTAATTCTCTAATAAGCTGGTTTGTTCCAACAGGAACTGTTGATTTAATAACAATAATTGCGCGATCAGAAATATGCTTAGCAACTTTAACGGCTGCATCATTGAGATAAGTTAAGTTTGCCTTTCCATCATCTGATGATGGTGTTCCCACCGCAAGAAAAATTGCTTGAGCCTCTGAGACTGAATCATAGCTAGTTGTAAACTTAAGTCTTTCATTGGCAATATTTCTTTTTAAAAGATCATCAAGGCCTGGCTCATAAATAGGAGACTGCCCTTTTTTTAAAGTAGTGATTTTATTTTCATCGATATCTATACAAGTTACATTATGACCCATTTCTGCAAAACAAGTTCCAGAGACAAGACCCACATAGCCTGTTCCAATTATGCTTACCTTCATTTCGACTCCTCATTTTCTGACTCACATTGTCTTATAAAGAAGACTTTCTGTCACCAAAGGATAATAATATGCCTATCTACTGGTATAAAACATGAAAAAAATTATATTTTTTATCCTTAAATTCGCTATTGCTGCGGGACTTCTAATCTGGCTAACAAAGTCAGGTAAGATTGATTTTTCGCTTATCTCCCAATCTTTTATCGATTCTCCTCTTAGATGGTGCCTTAGTATTTTGATGCTTGGGTTAATGATTAGCTTCGGTTCTTATAGGTGGAAACTACTTCTAGATAGCAAACTTGAATCCCCTATTAGTATTCTCAAAGCAATCAAGCTCTCCTGGATAGGCAGTCTTTTCAACCCTCTTTTACCAGGGGCTGTTTCCGGAGACTTAGTTAAAGTTTATTATGCAAAAAAGCTTGAGCCTGAGCTCTCAAGTGGCTTTCTACTTCTCTCAGTTCTTATTGATAGAGTACTAGGCCTATGTGGATTAATTTTGCTTTTTGGTTTTGCTTCATTGGTTAAACTGCCAGAACTTTTAGCAATGGGCCCCAAGATTAAAATGCTACTTCTTGTAAACTTATTTTTATTATTTGGCGTTCTGGTATTTATTTTAATCCTCTTTTCTCCAAAAAAATTACAAGAAAAAGTACTAGTGGCCCTAAGTCATATTCCCAAGCTTTCCAAGATATTATCTAAAATCTTCCATGCGCTTTGGACAATTGGCGCAGATAAATCACGAATTCTTAAAACCTTGGCCCTAAGTTGCATCTGTCAGTTATTAAATAGTTTAGCTTTTTGGGTTTTATGCTCCCCTTATTTTTCTAATAATCTAAGCTTTAGTAATTTACTAACTATTTTGCCAATTGCATTCATCTCTATGTCCGTTCCAATTGCACCTATGGGGCTTGGGGTTGGACACACAGTCTTTGCAGGAATCTTTTTACTATTTGGAGTAGATAACGGAGCTAGCCTTTTTAATCTCTATATTCTTTCAATGACAACAACTTTTCTACTTGGAGTTTTTCCATATTTATCAATGGGAAGCTTTAAAATTTCAGAATTAGAAAAAATAAATCAAGAAACAAGTGATTGAAACTTTGCATACACCTGCTCAGGTGAAAATTGATTTAAACAAATCATACTTTCACAGGTACTAAGGCCACAAAAATGTGCCTTTAGGGTCCTGCACTCAAGGCCGTCTTTATATAAAAACTTGTGATATTTCTCATTATAAGGATGCCACTCCAAAGGAGGCTCAGGCCCAAATAATGTTAATGTTTTTAGTCCTAGAGCAACACTGATATGCTTAATTCCTGTATCATTTCCAATATAAAAACTTGATTTAGAGATTTCTCTTGGTAAATCACTAAGAGACACTTCTAAAAAATCAATATACTTATTGCCTCCCAAATTAATAATTTTCTCTTTAATAAGTTGATCGGTTTTTGTCTTTGCCACAGGGACTTGAACTTTAAATTTATTTTCTTTTAACATCCTGGCAAGAGTAATATAATTTTCGATTGGCCACATTTTAGTTTCACGAGTTGCAACCACTCCCAACGTTACCAATCTATCGTTTTTATCCTCACCTTCTACAGTCATTTGTGGCCGATACTCAAGATGGTCTGGAATTTTATCACCCCAATAGGTATAGATTCCATCTAAGTCTCTTTGTATATTTGCTTTAATGACACCATGGTCATGAATACTTTGGTGACTATTGAGATGATGATTATGATAAAAATACTCACATTTGTTAAAGAAACTATAAATTTCAAAGAACTTGGCAGTTCTTCCTGATTGGAACAATTCAAAAACAATATCTACATTATTTTCTTTTAAATCTCTCCATAGTTTTAACCATCCAGAAATACCACTAAGATCTATTCCAATAAACTTGCTACAAACTGTTTGGACCTGATTGAATAAAGGAGAAAACCAAGAAGGAACACCAAGGATAATTTCAGCATCTGGAGCAAGCTGTTTTAAGTACTGGCAAGCGCTTAAACTAATTACCCCATCGCCCATGGCCCTATTTTTTACCACAAGAATGGTTTTTTTTGATAGATTAGACATAAGATCAGGATATCAGAATATGATTAAACTTTCAGCGGCCATCATTACATTTAACGAAGAGAACAATATTGCTCGTTGCGTAGAGTCCCTCCAGCAAATTGCTGACGAAATTATTATTGTGGATTCTCTTTCTACTGACAGGACTAAAGAGATTTGCCTTGCTCTGGGTTGCAAAGTAATAGAAAGACCCTTCAGTGGGCATATAGAACAGAAAAACTTTGCCATTGATCAAACTAGCCACGACTATATAATCTCTTTAGATGCAGATGAAGCCTTAGATGAAAGCCTTCAAACACAAATCTTAGATATTAAAAAAAATTGGAAAAGTGACGCTTATAGATTTAACAGACTTACAAATTATAATGGTAAATGGATTTATCATTGTGGTTGGTACCCTGATACTAAAACAAGGCTCTTTAAAAAAAACAAGGCCCGCTGGGGAGGGAAAAACCCTCATGATATTATTATCCTTCATGAAAATGCGAGGGAGACTTATATAAAAGGCAATCTACTTCACTATAGTTACGACTCTATTTCTGATCACTTAAGACAAACTAATAAATTCACAACAATAGCTGCCAAGGCAATGTTTGAAGATGGCAAAAAAGCCAATTGTATCGATTATACTCTTAGGCCATGCTTGCAATTTATACGAGATTATTTTTTAAAACTGGGATTTCTTGACGGACGTTATGGATTTGTCATTTGTAAAATTAATGCTCTTTATACATTTTTGAAATATTCTAAACTTAAAGACCTTACCTTAAATAAAAACATTGATTAAGCTTTCCAGGTTTTACTAATTATTAAATCATATTTAGCGAGATAATTTTGCGTCATCTCTTTACCTGAGAAATAGTTATCAACATACTCTCTTATTCTTTCTGGATCTTTCTCATAATCGTACTCTTCCATTTGCTGGATCAAAGCTTCAACTGAACCAGCCTCAAGAAAAAGTCCCTCACCACCGGCTTTACCTAAAACCTCAGGTACACTTCCTCTAGATAAAGCAAAAACAGGTGTACCACAGGCCATTGCTTCTATCATAACTAACCCAAATGGCTCTTCCCACTGAATAGGAAATAGAAGAGCTTTTGAGCTAGCTAAAAGCTCATACTTTTTTTCATCGTTAAGAGCACCAAGGTATTTAAAATTGCCCCATTTAAAACCGCTTTTGCCACCTATATGGAGTTCTTCATTAAAGTGTTTTGCAACTTTCTTGGCTCCTTCTAAACCTTTTCTTTTAAGGGAAGCTTTGCCAAGAAAACAAAAATGTTGTCTATAATCAAGCCTTTTTCCAATTTTAACATTGTTAAAATTTAAACCATTATAAACATAATGCTCACTACCGTGCCTCTGAGCATGGTTGCGACTTACACCGACAAGAAACTTAGGAAGAAGCTTCTTCTTTTTTTCATCATCTTCATTTCCATGCAAAGTACAAATATAAGGAATTCCTTTCAAGTCGAGATTGTCTTGATCTCTTGGAAGATGAAAATGCAAAATATCAGCATCCTTAGGAACAAGGCTCATAAAATCTTTATCCGCTTTATCTTTAGACCCCAGACTAGCTAGATCAATAAAGTTAACTCCAGGAATTTCATAATCACCCTTATAAGAAATCAAGGTCACTTTATGCCCAAGCTTTATAAGTTCAAGACTAAGAGTTTCAATAATTCGCTCTGTGCCTCCGTAAAAGAGAACAGGAACTTTTTCATGTTGAATCTGAACAATATGCATTAAATCTTCCTAAACCCAATATGTTTCTCTGATAACTTTAATATTAACATAAAATCAGGACTCCATGGTCTAGCAAGTTTAGACTTCATCTTTACTGGAACAAAGGTTTTATAATAAACTTTATCTACCCAGCTCGGGTTTATAATGACAACTTTACTTCTTTTCAGCTTTGGAAGATCTCTCGTTTTCTCTACCCAGGTAATCTTTTTTGCTTTGATTGAATCAATAAGTTTTGGAGAAAACATTGTTTTGTCTCCAACAATCCATAGTTTGTCGACCCAATCTATTTCAAAAGGGTCACCAAGATTTTCAATCCTTTGCTTCATTACCTCTGGATGAGTTCCAAAATAAAAAAGGCATTCCGTCATCTTGTCATATCGTTTTTCACGATTACGATATTTTTTTATTTTATCAGCTTCATGGTAAAGCTCTAAAAACTCTTTTTTCTTAACTGCATATTTATCAGGCTGTCTTACGTGACCATAATGATAAATTCTAGCTTCGCTTTCATAAACTTTTGTGAAGTTTTTAAAGCCCTGAGCATCTCCCCAGGATTCAATACTTGAGTTAAGCTTTACAGCTCTAATCTCTTGAGGGTACCACTTTTTATTAATAGCAATATGATGATGAGTCTTCCAAAAATGTAAATAACGAAACCTAACAGCATCGCATCCACTTTCTTGAGCTTTTTTAATATCTTCTTTAAAAAGTTCATAGTCTTCTTCATGAATCACTTCATCTGCCTGAAGATATATGCCCCAATCGCTTTCTTCATGGAAATCAGATTTTAAAGCTTCTAATGCAATATTAGTCTGAACAGAAAGAATAACTCCTTGCTCTCTCATTATTTTGGGATCCCAAACTGAGGGTATGATTTCGATCGGAAGGCCAGAGTCTTTTAAAACTTGCTCAGTAGTATCTTCAGAGTCACCTAACGCAAGGTATGTTTTTTCCACTACTCCACTTAGAGACTCAAGACTTTCAAGAAATGAATAATCATACTTCACTCCATTTCTCAATAATGTAAAACCAAAGTATCTCATAACAACTCTTTATAAATACTTATATAATCATTAGCTGCTTTATCCCAATCATAGCACCTAGATCGCTCCATTAGTCGATTTTTTTGATCTTCGCTAAAGCTATCAAGACCAGAGCTTACAACCTCTGCCATATCCCTGCCTTTAAAATTATCAAAATAAAAGGCATCATCTCCTCCCACCTCTGGAAGACTTGTAAGTCGTGATAAAAAAAGAGGCACTCCAAACTGCATAGCTTCTGCTGGGCCCAGCCCAAAACCCTCAAAAAGAGATGGAAAAATAAAACCGGAGCAATGTTTTTGATACCAAAATTTTTGAGCATTATTCACCGGCCCAGTAAAATGAATCCGATGCTCAAGAGATTTATTTTTAGAATCTTTTTCAACTTCATAAGAGTAGGCGGATCGAGGCCCTGAAAGTATAAGGTGAATATCCTCAGGAAGCTCTTTCATCATATCAACAAGTACGTGAATATTCTTTTTAGGTAACAAAGTTGAGATGGTATAAAGAAACTTAGAAGGTGCAGGCATGGTTGGTTTTTCAAAGATATCAGGTCGCTCAATACCATTATAGATAATAGATGCAATGCTTTCATCAAATTCAAAGAAGCGCTGTGTTTCAGTCATTGCAAACTTTGAAATAAAGGTAAGCCTACTCGCTCGATCGATCTTTTTTTGTAAAATATACTTGAACTTAGCGTTTAAAAATCCACTTGGTTTTTTATAAATATAATTCATATCTTGAATTGTTAGAACAAGGTTTCCAGTATTAGGTATATAAGGGCATTCTTGATGAAGAGCATGCCAAACAGCTGATTTGGGCAACAAAAGAGGAAGATAACGGTGTAGATCACAACTTTTAAATATTTGAGTTGAAAACTGCATATCTTTTGGACCATAAAGTCCGATATCTAAGTTACCTTTTGCCTTTAAAATGCTTTTTGAGAGCAATGATGTAAACTGACCAAGCCCTGAGTTAGGATTTTTTATCTTATCAATCTCAAGGATTATATCAGGCATGATTAGTTAAAAATAAAGATTTGTTCCGGCTTCATATGACCATATTGCAACCATTTAGTCTTAAGACGCTCAACTTCTAGAACAAACTTTCTCTCTTCTGATGGGTTTCCAAGTTTTTTTATAGTTTTTGCTTTCTTGATGATTAGAGGCTTAACTTCTTTAGGAATAAAACGAATACCTGGCAAGAGGTAGGATTCATTCTTAAATGAAACAACTCTTCCTGCAAAAATCTCACTAGGAAGAAGAGCAACTGAAAAGTTTTCTGGCTCTAAAATATGTTTTTCATCTTTTACAATATCTTTTAATACAATTTTTTTACTGAAGCTTTTTTTACCGTACTCAAATAATGAATAATGAACATTGGTTAATGAAGTTCTTATTTCCTCATCAAGATCTTTAGATTTTTTTAAATAATCAATAATAAAAGGACCACTCTCTGTGTCTGGAATATAATCAAAAAGAAACCATTCATTAAAGCTTTGCATTCTTGATTCATATTCATCTTTACTATCATCAAGTGCACCAGTGAGCTTAATAAAAGCTTCCTTAGCCTCCATTATTCGATCTTGATGACCTTTAGCACTTAAACACAACTGCATAGCTTTTTCGATATGATCTATAAGTATATGCTCCATTACTCATCCACCTTAAGAACTGCAAGAAAAGCCTCTTGAGGAATCTCAACATTCCCTACCATCTTCATTCTCTTCTTTCCTGCTTTTTGCTTTTCCAATAGCTTTCTCTTTCTGGAGATATCCCCACCATAGCATTTTGCTAATACGTTTTTTCTTAAGGCCTTAACTGTTTCTCGTGCTAAAACTTTACCGCCTATAGCCGCTTGAATAGGAATATCAAACTGCTGACGATTAATAACACTTCTTAATTTTTCAACAAGTTTTCTGCCTCTTACCTGGGCTGAATCACTGTGAATAATAAGTGATAATGCATCCACTGGTTCTGAGTTTACTAAGATATCCATTTTAACAAGCTTTGAAGCTCTAAAGCCACTAATTTCGTAGTCCATAGAAGCATATCCACGAGTCAGACTTTTAAGATGGTCATAAAAATCAAACACCATCTCATTAAGTGGTAGATCATAAATTATCTGAACTCTTTCCTCAGTGATATAACGAATCTCTTTTTGAATTCCACGGCGCTCCTCACAAAGCATAACAATTTTCCCAACAAACTCATTAGGGACATGAATACTAACCTCTGCATAAGGCTCACGAATCTCTTGAATAAGTGTCGCATCAGGAAGCATTGATGGATTTTCTACAACGACTTGTTCACCGCTAGTATTAATTACTTCATACTTGCATGATGGTGCAGTAGAAATAAGATTTAACTGAAACTCTCGCTCTAACCTTTCTTGAATAATATTCATGTGAAGTAGCCCAAGAAAACCGCACCGATATCCAAGACCTAATGCTTGAGAGGACTCTGCTTCATAAGTAAATGAAGAATCATTTAAGGCCAGTTTTTCAAGAGCTTCTTGAAGATTTACATAGTCAGAACTTTCAACTGGGAAAATCCCACAAAAAACCATCGGTTTACATTCTTGATAACCGGCTAGTGCTGGAGTCTCTTTTAATTTGGATGAAACAATTGTATCGCCGATTTTCACATCACGTATGGTTTTAATACCACAAATAATCATTACAACTTCACCAGCTCCTGCCTGCTCAACTTCTGTGAAAAACGGTGAATTAACAGCAATTTTTAATACTTCATATTTTTCATCTGAATGCTTTAAATAAATCTCTTCACGCTTTTTAAGTTTGCCTTCTACTATTCGTATAAGAACAACAACACCTTGATAAGGGTCAAACCAAGAATCAAAGATAAGGGCCTGCAAAGGATTATTAGAATCCCCTGCAGGAGCAGGAATATCTTTTATAATTCTTTCAAGCAAAGCATCCACGCCAATTCCAGACTTTGCAGAAACTTGTGGAGCATCTACAGCTTCAAGGCCAATAATTTCTTCCACTTCATTAATGACTTTTTCTGGATCTGCATGGGGAAGATCTATTTTATTTAAAACGGGAATAATATCTAAATCATTTTCTAGGGCCATATAAACATTGGCCAAAGTCTGAGCTTCAACTCCCTGGGAAGCATCAACAACCAAGAGCGCTCCATCACATGAAGCAAGAGAACGTGAGACTTCATAAGAAAAATCCACATGCCCAGGAGTATCAATAAGGTTTAAAAAATAAACTTTTCCATCTTTTGCTTTGTATTCCAGGCGAACTGTTTGGGCCTTAATGGTAATGCCTCTTTCTTTTTCAATATCCATATTATCAAGAAGACGGTCTTTCATATCTCTTGATGTGACCATACCCGTTTCTTCTAGCAAGCGGTCCGCGAGTGTAGATTTACCGTGATCGATATGGGCAATAATTGAAAAATTACGAATTAAACTGGTTTCCATTTGTTTGCAACTCAGAGCAATATATTAGGAGAAAATCTCTGTCGAGAGTACCATAAGGTAGTAGTCTAGTGAACTGTCTTTTCCTCTAATAGGAACAACATTAGCATAACCTTTAAAAACAAACTCCAAAGTCTCTTCTTTTGGCTCTGAATCAGTGGCAACGGTCTCTGAAGATGGCTCATCTCCTTCTTTTTCTTCTTTTTTCTTAATGATCTCAACTTCAGCATTTTCAATTTTAGTTCTTCTCTTAATGGCCAGCTCGTAAGTTTCCCTAATTGAGTCGGGAATCTTAATGTCTGAAACCGCTTTATGTAATACTTCGTCTGATGATACTTCAAGCAAGGAGTACAATTGATTATTCATATAAATCAACTCACCTTTTGCATTGGCCACTAGTACAAAACGTTTTGTTAACGAAGCAAGGGTATCAAACTTTTTATGTTCAACTGTGATCCTATCTGTACGTAGCTCTTCAAATTTTTTCATGGACTGAATCATCTTATTCATTTCAGCAGATATCTCGCCAATTTCATCATCCTGATCATAGTAAATACTTACATCAAAATTACATTCCTGAAGCTCTCGAATAGCGTCATTGATTTTCTTAAATGGAAGAGCAATCTTTCCTGGAATAGTAAGACCAATAAGAATCGTACTTAAGAATGTACATATTAATGTAATCATCATTGTTTTTTTCGTTTCATTAATTATTTTCTTAAGTCGATTGTCTCTTTTTTGACTACTATCTCTTTGTAAAACCTGAAACTCTGTAAATGCCTCCAGAATTTTATCTGAAAGTTCTGTCATACTAGAGACCCCTATTGTGTCCCTATGAAAAAGTGCTGCTTTACTTAAAATTAATTTAAGAGACTCAAGATAGCCAAGCATTTTAGCTATGATTGCCTTTATTTCAGCATCAGTGTAAAGAGTATTGAGTCTTTCTAATTGAGTAGAAAAACCATCGGCCTGCTCTGTAATCTTATCAACTAGTTCAGGACTTCTTTTACCTGTAAGTAGTTTTCTTTGATTTTTCAAAATAGCTACCGCAGATATTCTAATTTGATCTGTTAGGACATTTATCTGGTTCGTTTTAACAGTAATTTCTTCAATGTCTTTGTTAAGTGAGTCCAGAAAGAAAAAAACTGTAAATCCAAGCACTAGAACAAAAAGGTTCACAATAACAAAGCTAGCACTTACACGGTTTCTTAATGATATATTCATAGTATTTAGTTTATCCTTCCGCTAAGTCAGTAAAAAGGCGGTCAAAATTTTTCTCACTACCAACTAAAACGACAATATCGTCTGCTTCAATTACATCCATAGGCATTGGACTATCATTGATTTCAATACGATAGGATGATTTTCCTTCATCAGTTATATAGGGGACTCTTTTTTGTAAAGCAACTATATTAAGAGAGTAGTTTTGTCTGATTTGACTCTCAACTAGGGTTTTACCTTCAAACTTCTTTCCTAGTTTAAGTTCAACAATCGAGTAACCTGCAGCAAAATTATAGCGCTGAAGAACGTGGGGAGCCACAATCTTAGATGCAATAATCTCTCCCATCTCTTCTTCAACTTTAATAATTTCACTTGCTCCAATTTCATTAAGCACATGTTCATGAAGTGGGTTTGTGGCCCTAGCTATAACTCTTCCCACACCAAGTTTTCTAAGCATCGCAACTGCCATAATTGAGATCTCAATATTATCTCCCAATGCAACAATCGCAATATCTACATCTGAGATATTAATAGATCGTAAGGCCCGCTCACTAGTAACATCTAACGCCACTCCATGTGTAACCCTATCTTTAATTTTTTCAACAAGTTCTTCATTAAGATCTATGGCTATAACCTCTGCCCCTTTTTCATAGAGACGAACAGCTGTTTTTGCTCCAAAAGTTCCTAATCCAATTACTGCTGCTATCATAATCTTTTCCTTTAACCAATCATGACTCGACCTTCTGGGTACGCATAACGTCCTTCTTGGTCATATTGTTTACCTATAGCTAATACCAGAGTTAACGGCCCAACTCTTCCTATAAACATTAGTATTGAAATTGAAAACTTTCCTAATGTTGATAAAAAGGGTGTAATCCCCAAAGAAAGTCCAACTGTTCCAGATGCACTAATCACCTCAAAGAAAACAGTTAAAAAAGACTGCTCCTTTTCAACCATCATCATGATAAATATAAATGTTGTTGTAACAATCATTGAAATAATTGAAATAGCTGTAGCACGTACAACCAGGGTACTTGGTATTGTTCTATCAAAGAACTCAACTCGATCACGACCTCTCAAGGTGGCACGAATTGATTGTAATAAAATAGCAAAAGTTGATGTTTTAATCCCGCCACCTGTTGATCCAGGACAAGCTCCTATAAACATAAAAAGAGTCATAAAATAAATAGTATGGGTTTCAAGGTTACTGAGCGGGATTGTATTAAAGCCAGCGGTTCTTAAGGTAACTGATTGAAAAAATGATACTTGCACCTTTTCCCAAAATGTAAAAGTATCTAATGCTCCCAGGAATTCTCCAAAAAAGATTAAAAATGCACCCATTATAGTTAAGGCAAATGATGTAACCAGTACAATTTTTGAATGAAGCCCAAGATCTCGTAATTTCTTTTTTGTTATAAAAATAATCTTAAGCTCTTTTAAAACAATAAATCCGAGTCCCCCTAAGATTACAAGTGATGCTATTGTTCCATGTACAAGTGGAGTTGTTGCAAAAGACTCAAGAGAGTCTGGAAATAATGAAAAGCCTGCATTACAAAATGCAGAGATACTATGAAAAAAACCGTAATAAAGGGCCTTTCCAAACTCAAAGCCTTCAAAACTAAAAGCAATGGTCAGAATAATGCCCCCCCATAGCTCAATTATAAATGTGTACTTAATAATATCGACAATCATTCCAATCAGCTCTTCCTGGCTAGAAACATCCAAAAGATCTTGCATCACAATCCGTCTTCTCATCCCCATAGACTTACCAAGAAGAATCGTCATACTAGAATAAAGAATCATAATCCCAAGTCCACCGACTTGGATCAAAATAAGTATCACCAATTGACCAAAATAAGAAAAATTCTCAGGCAAACTCAAAGTACTTAGTCCTGTCACACAAGTTGCACTTGTTGCCATAAAAAGTGCATCCATAAAGCCAACCTCTGTCCCTTCATTGGCCGCAACGGGAAGCATAAGAAGAAATGTTCCTATGCCAATAACACCTAAAAAGGTAAAAAGAACGATTTGAGCAGGTTTTAACTTTAGTTTTTCAATAAAACTCAAGCTCGTTTTGGTGGTTTTCCTCTTCTCTTTATCTGAGTCATTATCATAAAGAGACAGAACTGATGAGAGTAAATGAGCTGAGCCTAACCAATAAGCAAACTCAAGGTCTCCCCAGGTAATAACAAGCGGAATAAAAACGATAATTGAAAAAATGTATTTTCGAATAAAACTATCAGCGCTAATTGAAATAATATAGTAACCTACCAGAACAAGAAAGATGACAAGTGGGACCATCCAAACGGACCAATTCAAAATTGAATTAATGATGCCTGGATCCCAACTAGTAGGAATTTTGTCCGCTTTTTTTAACGAATAAAAAAGTATAAAACTGCCGTTAAAGAAAAGCTCTACTAGAAAAGGTAACTTTTCCAGCAGATGATGGTTTTTATTCATGAATACTACCTTATAATTATTATAAGTTTTGCCGAGGAAATTTATTGAAAAGGTTTAAAATTGCCCATATTGACCCACTAGGACAAGGCGTATCTAAATTAGAAGAAAAAATTTGTTTTATTCCTAAAACATTACCTGGCGAAACAGGGACCTATAGGACCAAAAAGGAAAATAGCAAAATTCAATTTGGCTCTATCGACACCCTTGATGAATATTCAGAACATAGAATTGATCCTATTTGTACACATTTTAATGATTGCCCCTCCTGCGATTACCTACACACAAATTATGAATTTGAAATAGAGCTAAAAAAGCAAGCTTTTGTCCACCAATTTAAGTCGTTGCTAACACAAGAAGAATTACTTGATAAATTAGAAATTGTTAAAGCCCCTGAAAGAATCGGCTACAGAAATAGAATTCAGCTACATTATGACCTTAAGCTAGAAAAACTAGGTGCTATTAACGGAAAGACCGGACAAATAGCTCCAATCCCAAACTGCCTCATTGGAAATAAACTTATAGAAGATGGCATCACTCAACTTTACAAAAATAATGACTGGATCAATAAGGCCAATAATTTCAAACAAGCGAGAGGCCATATAGAAGTATCAAGCAATAAAGGCGAAATTCGTTTTCACTGGAATAAACCCTACTCAGCTGACGGCTTTACTCAAGTTCATGAATCCATGAACAAAATTTTATGTAATGAGGTCAATAAATGTTTTGAAAGTATGGAAGGTGTTGAAAAAATACTTGACCTTTTTGGGGGGAGTGGAAATCTAAGCCAAAATTTTAATAAAAAAACTTTTGTTGTAGATAACTACCCTCATAAGATGAAAAATAAATTTCAAAAATTTGTTAAGACCAATATTTATAAAACAGAACCTGAATTATTTATAAATAGTCTTGATACAGGATCATTTGATTTATTTTTACTCGATCCTCCAAGGAGTGGTCTAAAAAACCTAAAAAACTGGACTAATGCTATTGAACCTAAGTATTTACTCTATATCAGCTGCTTCGCACCAAAAATGATTCGTGACTTATCACTAGTAGTAGATCAATTTGATATTCAAAAAATTCAATTACTAGACTTATTTCCAAGCACTCATCATTTTGAAACATTAATTCTTTTAAAGAACAAAGATCACTCCTAAGGCTTTCAAAATATAAGATATATAAGTAAAATAGAAAGGGTATCGCTTTACAAAAATAAGGGGAAGTTCTGTGAGAAAAGTCTTAACAGTTCTGATTTGTTTAACACTTTGGTCTTGTGCCAGTAATGACAAATTATCTAAAACTGAACAAAAAGCAAAAGCATATTATGAACATGGGACCAGAGAGCTTTATCATGGCAATTTCATAGGTGCCCTTGAATCACTTATGAAAGCAGATAGTTTCACTCCTAACGATCCTAATATTTTAACGAATCTAGCTATGGCCTATTTTTATAGCGAAAGAAAAGAAACTGCTATTGCCAATCTTAGAAAAGCAATTGAAATTAATCCTCAACACCCAGATGCGCTTATTAATCTCGCTTCAATCTATATGGGTGAAAAAGAGTACGAAAAAGCAGAGTCTCTTTTATTAAAAGTGGCCGACAATGTTATTTATCGAAAACAATTTATTACCTACACTAATCTTGGAAAAATTTATCTTTCTAGAAATAATTTTCAAAAAGCTCATATGTACACAGATAAGGCCATCAAGGTTTACAGTCAGTACTGTCCTGCTCTTTTCCAAAAAGGATTAATAGAATATACACAATCTAATTTTGATGAAGCAAGCAAGTCATTCCGCGAGGGTATTAAAGGGGTCTGTTATAATAATACTGAAGCCCACTATTACAGAGCACTAACCTTTAAAAAACTAAAAAATTATCAAGAAGCTGAAGAGATCTTTGAAAAAATAAAAATCGACTTTGCTAAGTCACCCTTGTCAGTTAAGGCGGAACTAGAACTAAGTGAATTAAGAAAAATTAAGAAAAGAAATAATTACTCTCAAAAACGAGAGATTATAACTCCAAGGTTTTAAAGTTAAATGGAAGAAAACCCAAACATTGATTCTTCGAAGGAAGAGCAAGAAGAGATTCAAGAAGAGTTAGAAGAAAAATCTGCTCCCAAAGAACTTCTTGGTGACTATCTTACAAATTTTAGAAAAAGTAGTGGTATTGAATTAAGAACCATCGCTACTGCCACAAGAATTAATATTAAAATTCTTGAAGATATTGAAGCTAATAACTTATCAGAGCTACCCAACCCAACTTACCTTAGAGGCTTTGTAAAATCTTTTGCTAAAGAAATTGGCGCCGACGTTGATTATACGTTAAACCTTCTAGACCTATCATTAGAAATTGAAGCGGTTCCTTCCCCTCCAAGAGAAGGACAAAAACCCTTTAAACCTCACACCATACTAGATAAAGATTTTCAAAAACTTCAAAACCTAACAGGACGAGCAGCCTCAATTTCACCAAAAACTCTTATGATGTGGCTTGCTGGTATTAGTATTTGTGGAATTATTTTTCTAGGTGCCTACAGGTTGTATGAATCAACAAAAGAACAAACAGAAGAAATCCTAGCTCAAGACCAAGAAGATATTCAAGTGAATGCTCAAGATGAGGCTTTGGCAGAAGAAATAGTCAACGCTTCACCGGTAGAAGAAAGTACTGCAGAGAGCGAAGTAGAAGAAGAACCAATCAAAGAGGAGCTCACAAGTAATGAAACACTAGAGCCCGTTATTGAAGAAAATAAAACTGAAGAACCTGCCAAAGAAGTAAAAAAAGAAGAAGTTACTGAAGCAGAAGAGAAAAAACCTGCTCCTCCAAAAATTGTCGTCTTTACACCTCTTGCACAGCCCTTATATGAGCTCTCTTCGAATCACCCGTTATTAAATGATGAAAGTGTTTTTCCTAAAAGCATTAAAGAGGCATATATTGAAGGTAAGGAAAATATCTTTATCAATGCAGTTAATGAAGACTGTTGGATTAATTATAAAAATACTGATGCACCCGTAAAGTCTTTTGTTCTTAAAAAAGGAAAAGTTCTATTTATTCGTGGTGAAGAAATAAGGTTATTTATAGGGAACCTATCCGGAATTGAAATATTTTATAACAACCAATATGTTAAAACGAGTTCTGGATCAAACGTAAAAAGCCTTGTTTTTCCAGTAAGCTCTATTAGCAAGTTTAGCACCCCTCTATTCATCTATGATAATAATCTTGGACTGTATTACACAGAAGAAGAGTATCGCAAAAAATTTAATCTAAGTGCTGATTAATTTCTGAGTTAGCTTACCCATTCAAGTTTTTTGAATAAATAAAGACCCACAAGAAGTCCTATGCCTGTCGGTAAAAAGACTGCTAAAACAGCAGGGATCGTTCCAGATCTTGCCATGCTTATACCCATGAAGAACAAGGCATAATAGCCAATTAGAATAAGCAAAGAAGTAGAGGCCGTATTTCTTCCTTTACCTCTTGTTTTTTGTACCCCTAAAGTAAAGCCTAAAAGAGTAAAGATAATACAAAGTACAGGGGTATTAAACCTCGACCAAAATTCTATCTCTGATTTAATATGGTTTTTTTCCTTTCTCTTACTTTGAGGAGTACTCTTAATTTCCTGCCAAAGCTCACGACTGCTCATCATGGACCCTTTAGAGCTTACACTAATATTAATATTTCCACTGGTGAGAGGAAAATTATAAGTTTCAAACAAGACCTTCTCAATAGTATTTGCATATCGGTTTGTATTAACCACACTTCCATTTTTTAAAACTAACCGAACTTCACCTATTCCCCATTTGTTTCCTTCTTCTTTTATTAATTGTCCGATATCTGCAAAAATTGTCTTCTCTTGTCTATTTATTGAATCCCTAATATTGATAAATACTTTTTCCATAACTGTTCCGGACTCACTAACATTCTCTGCAAACAATATGGCCCTTGGCACTTCAGTAAAAAAGTTTCCTTTTTGAATTTGAGAAATCAAACCTTTACTCGTTAAAATATTTACGACTCTTCTAAATTCTTTTTTTGAACTTGGAATTATTTCAGCATTTAGTGAAAAAACAAGAAGTCCGATCATGATAGCAAATACCAAAAAAGGGGCAAATAATTTGAGTCGACTTAATCCAAATGATCTCATGGCAACAAACTCTGAATCCGAGCTCATTTTATTCAATGTAAAAATTGTAGAAAAAAGTACAGCAATAGGAATCGTCATTGGTATAAAAGTTAGTGCTATATGACCAATTAATTCCAGAATGGCCAAAGGATCTACATCCTTCCCACCGACAAGTCGCACAACTTTAAACATCTGAAAGGTAAGCATGAACAAAACAAAGAAGATAGAACTCGCCAAAAAGGGAACCACATAAGAATAGCTTAAATATCTAGGGAGAATACTAAACATAATATTAGCTTATCATTACTTCAGGTTGAGATGGAGACTTTGATAAAAATTATGTGAGTAATACTGCGTCAATTCTTTTATACCCTTTTGCTGCTTAGACAAATATATGCAGTTTTGATAATGTCCTATCTCATTTCAAGGAGCTCATTAATATGAAAATAAGTTTAAATTACGGAACAAAAGAATCAAATTCACAAACCCATATTTTAGGTGTTTTTGCCAAAGATAAAGGGCTTGATTTCCCTAAGTGGCCTCGGGACTTAAAAGAAACTTTTCTTGCCACTCCTGGTAGCAATGAATTTGATGGCAAAACTGGCAATTTTATTTTTTTTAATGGCAATCAAATCTATCTAGTATTTGGATTAGGGGAGAAAAAGAAATTTAAAAATGAATCACTTCGCCGTATCGCAAGTGAAATCTATACAACTGTTAAGGCTAAATACAATACTGTTTGCATTCATGTTGATCAATTCTCTAGTAATCTGGAGCTTGCAACTGAGCTTATTGGAGAAGGTATTTATCTAACAGATTATAGTTTTGATAGATATTTAAGCAAAAAAGAAAAACCTAAACTTGCTGAAGTATTTTTATACTCAACTAGAAAATCTGCTAAGTCACAAAAAGCCTTAGAGGCAGCTAAAGAAATAGCAAGTAGTATTAATGTCGCAAGAGATTTTATAAATGAGCCGCCAAATATTCAGCGTTCAACTACTTATGCTAAAGAAATAGAAAAAGATATTCGTGACAACCTCAAAGGCAAAGGCGTAAAAGTTAAGGTGCTTGGAAAAAAAGAACTTAAAAAAGAAAATATGAATCTCTTTCTTTCCGTTAATGCCGGTTCAGCCTTTGAACCTCAATTAGTTCATCTGACATACACTCCTAAGAAAGCAAATAGAAACACTAAACATATTGCTCTTGTTGGAAAAGGCCTGGTTTTTGATACTGGTGGGTATTCATTAAAGCCAGGGGCTTCCATGGTTAATATGAAGTTTGATATGGGTGGTTCTGCAACTGTTTATGGTGCTTTTAGAGCTGCTGCCCTTGCAGGAATAAATGCTAAGATCACTTGCATCTTAGGTATTACAGATAACTCGGTTAACTCTCATGCAACAATGCCAGACTCAATTGTTAAAGGTCGAAATGGAAAGACTGTTGAGATTCTAAACACAGATGCAGAAGGAAGGTTAGTTCTTGCGGATTGCTTGGATTACACATGTGACCTTAAACCAGACTTTATTATTGATGCTGCTACTCTTACAGGTGCTTGCCTTGTGGCCCTGGGAACTGAAGTTGGTGCAGTTATGACTAATAATCAAAAATTTGCAGATAAGCTTTTAAAGTCTGCCAAAACAAAAGATGAATACCTGTGGCAACTTCCTATTGTTGATGAGTTTAGAAATGATATGAAGTCTCAAATTGCAGATTTATCAAATATTGCTCCTAATCGTTGGGGTGGCACACCTAAGGCTGCTGCTTTTCTAGAAGAATTTATTAAAAATGATATTCCTTGGTGTCACTTAGATGTTGCAGGTATTGCAGATACTCAGGCCCATTTACCATACTGCCCAAAAAAGGGTGGATCAGGTCTTCTTATTCGTACCATCTTTGATTTTATGAAAAATGCTTAAAATTGTTCTTGTGGCGCCTGATATTCCTGGAAATACAGGAAGTATTGGGCGCACCTGTGTCGCCTTGGATATAGAACTTATCCTTATAAAACCTTACGGGTTTGACCTTTCCGAAAAAGCGGTCCGCCGTGCAGGGCTTGATTATTGGAAGTATTTAAAACTTTCTGAGTATGATAATTTTGATGATTTTATAACGGCCAAGCAACCTAAAAGCCTTTTTTTCTATTCTAAAAAAGCTGAAAAAATTTATTTCGATGCTCCTTATACTAAAGACTCTTATTTGATATTTGGTTCAGAAACAAAAGGTTTACCTGGGAAGCTATTTGAAAAATATCCAGAGCATTTTTATAAAATGCCTATCTACTCAGATAAGGTTCGGTCTCTTAATCTTTCAAATGCTGCTACTGCTGTTGCTTACGAGGCTTTGCGGACGTTAACCTATCGATTATAGATTCAATAAGTGTCTTAATTTCAAAAAGCTCTGATTCTATTTGATCCCGTTGGCCTTCTTTTAATTCATAATTTTTAGCTAAAATATAAACTGTTAATGGATGTACTAGAACATCTCTTGGGCTATAACATCTTTTTGCAGAGGGAGGTAAAGCCTCTCCTCCGTGATAGCCTTTTTCAATTTCTTCTAAATCCAACTCTAGGATATCTAAAAGATTATCTACAATAGCATAAACACTTTCTTTGCATTCTTCATGTCTGCCAATATAGTAATCGGCCAGAACAACGCCTTGTTTATATAGAACCAATGATTTAATCCGAATTGTCTTATTGTCAGCATTCTTCTTATTAAGTTCTTGGAGTTCAATCAAGTAATTATGATAGCGTTTAACTTCATCTATGATGACTATTTCTTTTTTGCAAGAAACCAAGAGAAAAAGCAGCAAAATATATTTCATAACGATATTTTAACATAAAAAAAGACCCCGCGTTCGCGGGGTCGTATTCTTATAATTTCTTAGTTTGAAAAGAATTAGAAGTTGTAAACGAAAGCAACTCTAGAAAGAATCTCGTCAGATCTTAGCTGACCATTTTCTGTTCCACCGTTGTTTCTGTATCCAAGGATACCATCAAGAGATACATCTCCAAAACGAAGAGTAGCACCTGTATTAACATTAGTTGAGTTCAGATTATCATCATCATTATCAACATCAGTTGCATCAGTTCTTACGTTAAGACTCTGAGTAGAGAAAATTGCTGATTGAGCAATTGACCCTCTAAGAGTTAACCAAGACTTAACATCTGATTCAAAACCAACAGTTACTTTAAGGTCATCAGTGTCAGTTTCAGCAGTTGTAATTGCTGGGTTGTTATCAAGGATAGTCTCAACATTATTAAATGAAAGAGCTACATCCCAAAACCAACGTGATTTCTCACTTACTTCCATCATCTTAGCAACACCATAAGTAAATGAAGTATGATCACTAGTTGTTATAATCGCTGCATCTAGAGCATCATGATACTCAGATCCATCTTGCTCATACTCAACATAAATAGTGTAATCATTCATTGCGTATGATCCACCAAGAGTGAATGCGAAGTCTCCTTCATATTCATCATGTACATCAATTGAAGTAGAAGCTGTTCCAGCACCCGGATTGTTAACAGAACCACTAGCGTCTTCAATGATTTCCATATTTAGGTAACCTTCAATATTACCCATTGTAACACCAAGGTTTAAACCAGCATGTCTGTAGTTCGCACCGTCACCTTGAGAGGCAACAGCAGCAGCACCACCAGATCCAACTACTAAATCATCCCCAAGTTCATCACGAACATTAGAGTAGTAAAGATTTACACCCCATTGAACTCCAGCGTCTCCACCAAAGAATAGGTCAATACGGTTGTCATCACCTAGAAATTCTCTATCGGCAACACCATTAGCTGTTGTATCAACAGCAGTTGATGTTAGATCATCAATATTTTGGTGACCTAGATAAACACCATAAGTAAATGAGCCAGCTTCTTTAAAGAAACCACCTTCTGCACGAGGAGCACTGTTATCAGTATCAGTGGCACCGCTGTCCACACCCCATTCCATAACAATGTAGTCTTTATTGTCTACAATGTGTGAAGCATTTCTAAAAACACTTCTTGAATCTCTCATAAAGAAAGATCCTAAAGCTTGATCTTGTCCTAAAGCTTGCATTCTGGCCTTGGTTGCAAACGCACTTGTCGAAAGCACTGCTAGACCAGCAACAACAGCAATTTTTTTCATAAAAAACTCCCTGAAAAGTTTTTGAGGTCCATGACGTAAGGCCACAAACTTCTTGTTCTTATTAACAAACTAATTAAGTTACTGTTCTAATTGTCCTAACGCTTTGTAATCTTGTCAAACAAAAAAATACAAAGTTTCAATAAGTTTAGCTTTTTAAAAATTTTGTTGAATCTGTTTTAAGGATAAAAGTGATCGTGCATCGTTAAATATTAAGCTTTGATCCCAATGAAAATTATTTTCTTTGAAATAATTTGCATCAATAGGTGCATACCATCCGAAGTAGGAAAAGTTTTTTGGTTGAGTAAGGTTATCCCCACTTAAAGCATCAAATGGTTTCATGTCTAAAAACCAAATTTTCTCATGATACTTATCACCATTGAAACTTTCAAAAACCCTTTCTAGACTTCGTTTCAAAAGTTTTATCTTTTTTGAGATCTCTTCCTCGCTAATATCATCAGATGGAAAATGACAAAGAGATTTCAATATTTGACCATTGGCGCAATCTTTAATTTCAATAACAAAATGCCCCCAGTCATGAGTCTGACTTTGAGGAATAAAGTATGTACCAGGAGTTATTGTGCCTGACGGCATTAAGTACTCAACGATCAGTGTTTTTTCATTTTTAATATGCGAAGAAGTGCTAATGAATTCTGAATTTATATGGTCATTTTTTTCCAAAATATTTAAAAAATCTTTCGGATGACCACCAAAAAAGAGGTATTCGCATTGAATCTCTTCATGATTTGGTAAAAAAACTTTGAAAAAACTTTGTTCTATAAGGTCTTGAGGTAAACAACATTCAATAGATTTTAAGCTAGTTTTCTTAAAACATTGTGAAACTTCTTCATAGCTTTGTTTTTTTTCTAAAAGATTTTCTTGATTAAAATAAAGAGGGCGTTCTTTGAAATAAGGCTCGCTATACAATAGCTCAAAAGGCTTCATACGGTCTCTAAAAGAGCGCAGCTTCTGATCCTTATAAAACAATGCCTCTTCTCCTAAGCGAACCTCGTTATCAGAGCCCAAAAAGCGCTCAAGGATCTCTTTTGAAACTTCACCGCGGTTCACACTTGGGCCAGGAAAAAAAAGATGATCTTGGCTTAAATCTTTAGAGTCAATAATGAGAATTTCATCTTTTGAAAATTTATCACTTAAAAAATTAAAAAGATTAAGTGCGGCCCAGTCTTGGCCTACAATCACAAACCTTTTAAAAGTTTTTTTGTACTCAATAGTTTTTTGTTTTTTAAGATGATCGAACATTCCCATCTCATTATCCTAGCGGATAACGAGGCGGTCGCCAACGCGGATCATGCGTTTTTGTACAACACTTAAGTTGCTTCTAATCAGAGTATCCAAAGACACACCGTGTTTTCTTGCAACACTCCATAAAGTGTCACCTTTTCTCACTGTGTAATACTCAGATGGATTATTGATAAGCTTTCCATTACTTTTTGCTCGTCTAATACGAGAACGATAAGAGCGGGCCCTTCTTACCCTACGAGATGGCTTCTCATAGAGGTCGCTATACATATTTTCTTTTTTATTATGAGAGGCATGAAAAGGAAGAACAACCATAGTTCCTCGTGCCAATGTTTTTTTCGACTTAACTCCGTTCAAAGTTTCTAGGACTTTTACATCTTTAATTCGAAATCTTTTTGCAACATTTCGTAGAGTTGCTCCACGTTTACCCTTAATCCTATAAGTATAGTACTCATTGGCTTCAAGATCCTTGCCACTGCAGCAAGACTCAAAGGCATAACGTTTACCGACTGGAATTCTTAACTTATATGTATCTACATCTGGTGGAGTAATCCATCTCATTAACTCTGGGTTTAATTTTTTAAGTTCATCAAACTCCACATTAATTGCCTCTGAAACTTTATAAAGGTCAGTATTTCCACTGACTTCAATTTCATCAAAATCAAGAGGTCTGTGAAAACTAATATCATCAAAGCCAAAAGACTCTAAATTTTTGCCAATAATAGCCAAGGCCATAATTTTGGGAACATAATTTTTAGTTTCAGCTCTTAAGTACCGTCCTCTCGTTATTTTCCAGAAGTTTTTAGTACGATAGCGACGAATGGCCCTGCCAATTTTTCCTTCACCAGCATTATATGCAGAAGCTGCAAGCTCCCAAGATCCAAACTTATTATATAGAAAGCCTAGATATTTTGAAGCAGCGATAGTTGCTTTTATTGGGTCTCTTCTCTCATCAAGATACCAATTAATATCAAGCCCAAACTTCTTTCCAGTAAAAGGCATAAACTGCCAAGGGCCAACTGCCTTGGCCCAAGACTTTGCATTATTGTGAAATCCACTTTCTGCCATGGCCAAAAAGATCAAGTCTCTAGGGAGGCCGTGATCCTCAAGAATTTTCCCTAGTACGGGAGCATACCTACCTGCACGCTCTGTATATCTTGTGAAATGCTCTTTTCCACGAGAAAGAAAATAATTCATCCATTTTTTAACAGGGGCATTGTAAACAACAGGAATATCAAAATAATAATTTTTAAGTTTTAAATGTTCGGCACCATAAAGAAAATAAACATGCTTTTTATGAGCGTTGCTTTTTTCAATTGAAGCACTACCTACAACTTGGCCATCAATCGTATCAATTTCTTGAGCTTCTCTAACAATATCAAGATGCTCACTATTATCAGCTGCCACTTTTTCTACATCTAACTTAGGAGTATAAGCAGCATCTGCTAATTTATTAGGTGTCTTATGGGCACATGAAGAGACTATAAAAAGCGCTAGAATTATAAAACTTAGTTTTTTAGTCTGATTAAGCATTCATCACCTTTGCTGGATTGAATTCCCGCACTCTATTATAGCCATTTAACCAGTCATTATCATGACTAAAAATTTTTCTGGCAAGGGCCAATTTTCAGACTTGCTTCTTACTAAAAGAATCAACTACTAAAGTCCCTACGCAGTCTCCAAGTACATTAACAGTCGTTCTAAACTGATCAAGGATTCGATCTACAGCAAGAATTAATCCAATACCGTCTAACGGAAGTCCAGCAGCCTTTAAAACAATACTCATGGTGATTAAACCCGCACCTGGAATCGCAGCAGCACCAACAGCAGCTAATGAACATGTTAGAAAAATTATAATCTGTGCCTGCAAAGTTAAATCAATACCATAAGCTTGAGCAATAAAAATAACTGCAACTGATTCATATAATGCTGTTCCATCCATATTCACTGTGGCACCGAGAGGAAGAACAAATTCAGCAGTTTTCTTTTGCACACCTAGATTATCTTGAACATTGGCCATGGTAATAGGTAAAGTTGCAGCAGAAGATGATGTTGAAAAAGCTGTCATAAGAGCAGTACTAACACCTTTAATAATATAAAAAGGTGATTTTTTTGCTCTTGCTGAGCCAATAGCAATCAAAATACCCGCATGTATAAAAAGTCCCAGAATAACCACGACCATATATAAACCAAGAGACTTAATAGCACTTAGACCACTATCAGCAATGGTTGTTAACATTAATACCCCAACACCAATCGGAGCCAGTTTCATAATTCCATGAGTAAGCGCCATGGTCATTTTCTCAAGAGACTCCATTAAGGAAGTAAACGGTGCTGACTCTTTTTTATTATAGAGAGCTACAAGTCCCATAAGAATTGAAAAGACAATAACTTGTAGAATTGTAGTATTGGCCATTGCATGAAATGGATTTTTAGGAATAGCATCAATTAAAACACCAAGAATTGTTTCATATAAAGAGCTTGTACCAGCAACCTTTGCTGTTACACTATCTGGCATTACACCACTTAATGAAAGATCAGCTCCAACTCCTGGTTGAAAAATATTAACTAGGATTAAGCCGATGAAAGCAGCTAAAGCAGTGGTAACAAAGTAATAACCTAATGCCTTTTTTCCCATTTCACCTAGCTCTTCAGGACTTCCAAGACCAATCATGGCCATATAAATAGAAGCAAGAACTAATGGAACAATAATCATACGTAGAAGACGCAGGAAAATATCCCCAATTGGCTTAACGTAAACCGTGTATTCTTGATAACCAAAATAATGGATAAAAAGACCCAAGATTAAACCACCAACTAAGGCAATCATGATCTGTTTGGCTAATTTATCATCTCCTCCGTGAGACATAATATTCCCCTTTGAATTATCACCCTGTAGATATTGCTATCATTAATAAGTGAAAACTATAATTGTACGTCTAACTCTTATCATCCTATGCTACTCAATTTTTGTAAATGCTTTGGCAAAAGTTGATCCTCCTAATTATAATTTTTCACTTGATCAATTAGCTCCATTTTATCCAGGTCAAAGCCTACAAGCTATCCAAGAAAAATATGGATTTGGTGACCTTCTAAGCAGAAAGGGTAGTACAAATATTTTTAGATTTTATCTAGGCCATATCAGATATAAATTCCCAATTTTTGTACAAGTTTATAACAATACAGTTTTAGACTTTCACGCAAGACTTCCCCATTATTTTTTACATGATGTTTTTCATCAATCTCTTATTAACCGTATTGGAAAACAAAATAAGTATTTTAAAAGCGAAGAACAAGCAGTTTATGTGTGGAATGAAATTGAAGGCAATCGTCATACTTACTCAGGTGCCTGTAGCATAACTTGTTACCCAATTTTTTACTCTATAAAGACTAATAATGTACCTGGTAATTTGGCAGGAGATTATAAACCGGTTCTAGATCAACTTGCTAACCTTGAGCTTTGGGGGAATTAATCTTTACTGGATTTTTTCCTGAAAGAACAATCATGCCAATGCCAACAAAAATCATTATAAAACAAAGAATTTGTCCCATGGTAACAGCTCCACCCAGATAATATCCAAGTTGAGAATCTGCTTCTCTAAAATATTCAATAAAGAATCTAAAGACTCCATAACCAATAAGAAAAACTCCACCTAGAATTCCGTAACGTTTTACTCGAGGCTTTAGGGCCCACAAAATAAGAAACAATATAAGACCTTCAAATAAAGCTTCATACAATTGAGAAGGATGTCTCGGGTACGGACCTCCCCCACTATTTCTAAAAATAATTCCCCAAGCTACATCAGTTGTTCGACCATAAAGCTCACCGTTAATAAAATTACCAATTCTTCCAAAAAATAATGGAAGAGTTCCTGCAAGAGCGAGAGTGTCTGTCATTTGGTAATAAGTGACTTTAAGTTTTTTAGACCAAAAATAAATAGTAACCAGAAAACCTAAAACTGCTCCGTGAAAACTAAGTCCTCCTTGCCAAACAGCAAGAAAGCCCCACCAAGGTCCAGCGGAGTAAGAATCCCAATTATAAACAAAGACATAAAGCGTTCTTGCACCTAAAAACATTGCAACAAGCATATGCATCGCAAATCTATCTACTTGCTCTTTGGTCATTTTTACAAAGTCAGTTTCTGCAAGCTTAAGCCAAATCCAATTGGCCATGACAAATCCGACTACATACATTAATCCATACCAACGAATCTCAATAGGGCCCAAGGTAAAAAGATCAAAGACGCTGAATGGCTCAATCTTAAATATTGAAGGATCTAAATTGTGAACATAATGACTCATGAACTAAGTATGTATGTATAAAACCTAAAGGTCGAGACTCTTTTGCATTCTAGGCACAAAATTTTCTTTTGGATAAATCAGTCCTGTAAAATTTTTCGAAAGCATTTGCACCATCTGCCTTGCAGGAATACTTAGGCCGTTATGATCAAAAAATGTTGTATGCATTGTTAGAAAACTTAAAAGCTCTTCTGATCTCATTCTTTTGCTCTGTCCATTAAGAGCATTATCAAGTCTTATAAAACTAAAATCAGCTTCTAATTCTTTAACACCTTCGAATGTGAGGATTATTTCTTTATCTAAATCTATAGAAAACCACTCTCCCATAGAGCTATAATTTTTCATAATCACAGCACCTTCTTCAACACTCACACCCCAAAAACCAATAACCCCCAAAGGAGCTAGGGCCCAGGCAACTAACCTTGAGAGACTAATACGAGCTGATGCTGAGTTTTCTTGAGAGAAAAAATCTTTATAAACACCAATCTCCCAGTCTTTGGCCCGAAGTGAAAAGACTCCGAGAGCCTGGCCTTTGTGACGATAAATCTTATAGCCATTACCAGGGATTATTTTTTCAAATGAGAATTTATCTGAATGCTGAAAAGCTCCTACTTGTCTTGCTGCTTTTGGAGTTAACTTCATAAGTTGTATATGACGAAAATACTCAGCCTTACTTAACTTCTCAAATTCTTGTTTTTCAACTTTGCCAAAACCTATTTGCTCTAAAACTGTCTCAGTTTGCCCTTCACCAAAAATCCCCGTATCTAATGAGATAAAAACTGGGTACCCGAGATCTTTAAAGTACTGAAAATAGGTAATTTTGCTTTCTTCCATTGCTTTTTTACTCCTAGGGCTCCAATTAACTTTTCGGAAGAGCTTTCTCAAAGGTAAAACCCCCTTGTGCCATGGGCAAAAAGATCGTTGACATTGAAGCCCCTAAGGCATAAATATCTATATTCTCGTTACTAATACTAGGGATTTAAGTGGTTCTGCCCCCCTAAGTTGTAAGTCATTTAAGGAGTTTATATATGTATTCAATTGTTCGTATTGGAGGCCATCAGTACCGTGTACAGGCTGGAGATCTTATTGATGTTCAAAAATTAGATCTTGAAGAAGGTGCATCCATTGATCTAGAGGAAGTACTTTTTGTTGGTGGTGAAGCTGCACTTCTTGGAAGCCCAAAAGTTGCAGGCGCTAAAGTTAGTGCAAAAGTTATTAGACAAGCTCGCTCCCGTAAGGAAATCGTCTTTAAAAGACGTCCTGGACAGTGGAGAAGAAAAAATGGTCATAGACAGCATTACACATCTTTATTCATTACATCTGTAGAAGATGGACAGGGAAATAAAGTAGAAGCTGCTAAAGACAATAAGCTAACTCAAAAGTATCTTAAGTAAGAAGTAATTAAGGAGTAAATCATGGCCCATAAAAAAGCTGGTGGTAGTACTAGTAACGGTAGAGACTCAAACCCTAAGTTTAGAGGTGTTAAACTTTACGGTGGCGAAGTTGCCATTCCTGGCAATATAATCGTTCGTCAAAAAGGAACACAATTTCACCCAGGTACAGGCGTGAAAATGGGAAGAGACTTCACCATCTATGCTATTACAGAGGGTAAAGTTCAGTTTTCTCAGTTCTCTAAGACTAAAAAAATGATCAACGTAATCCCTGCCTAATCTTAACTAATTAAAAAAACATACATTTATCGGTAAAAGCTTTGCTTTTACCGGTAGACGTTACTCTGCGTCTTTGCTATAACGCGTTACCATGAGATTTATCGACGAAGTACAAATTGAAGTGAAAGCTGGAGATGGGGGCAATGGCTCCGTAAGTTTTCGACGTGAAAAGTTCATCCCAAAGGGTGGACCTGATGGCGGTAATGGAGGCACCGGAGGTGATGTCGTCATTAGGGCCAGCGAAAGAATTAACACTCTTGTAAATTTTCGTGGAAGAAGAAAGTACTATGCTGAAAATGGTCTTAGCGGAGCAGGGTCACAATGTGACGGAAGATCTGGTGAGCCAATGGTTTTAGAAGTTCCAGTTGGAACAACCATAAAGGATATTGAAACTGACCAGATCATTGCAGACTTAACAGATAAAGACCAAGAAGCATTACTTGCTCAAGGTGGTCGTGGCGGTCTGGGTAATTTGTATTTTAAATCATCAACCAATCAAACTCCAAGATTCGCTCAAGAGGGCGAGCCAGGAGTTGCTCTTGATATCAAATTAGAACTTAAACTTTTAGCAGATATTGCACTTATTGGTTTACCAAATGCTGGTAAGTCTACTTTGATCTCTTCAATCTCTGCAGCAAAACCAAAAATTGCTGATTATCCATTTACAACTCTTATTCCTAATCTTGGTGTTGTAAAACTAGGTGATGAATCATTTGTGGTAGCTGATATACCAGGACTTATTGAAGAAGCTCATGAAGGAAAAGGTCTTGGACATAGATTTTTAAAACATATTGAACGAACAAAGGCTCTTGTTCATGTGATTGATATTTCTTGGTGCCTAGATGAATTCGAAGCTTTTGAGCAATATATTATTATAAGAGATGAGCTAGCAGCTTATGACCCAGGTATGCTTACTAAAAAAGAGCTTGTGGTTCTTACAAAAACTGATGCCTTAACAGATGAACAAATAGAGAAACTACAAAGAGTTTTTGAAGAAAACCTAGATAAGAAAGTCCTTCCAATCTCGGCAGTTTCAGGAAAAAATATAAAAACACTTAAGAACTTAATGCTGAAAATGCTAAGTACTGAGCAATAGGTAAATGAATGAGTAAAGAATTTGCAAAAAAAGAAGTTCAAAAAATAATTGAGTCTAATAAAGAAGAGTATCCAAAAAATATTGCATTAGCATCCACTTGGATTCTTGCTGACTACAAAGGCCTAAATCTTAAAATTATTGATATGCAAAGTACTTCATCTCTTGCTGATTATTATGTGCTCGCAAGCTCTGAGAATACAACTGCAGCCAGAGCCATGGCCGAAGCAGTTCAATATCATATGAAGGGCATTTCTAAATTTAGCACTACTGTTGAAGGTATCGAAGATGCAGAGTGGATCCTTATTGATCTTGGAGATATTATCGTTCACATCTTTCTTGAAAATGTTCGCGATATTTTCGATCTTGATAATCTCTGGAGAGACAATCCAACTATTGAAATTCCTCAAGAGTATTATTTTAATAATTCAAATTTAGCCACTGAAAAAGATACGACTGATCAGTATTTCTAATGAAAACCGTCCAGATTATTAGTATCGGAAAACTTCGAGATACAAATATTCAAAGCCTAGAATCAGAATATAGAAAACGCCTCAAAGATTTCAAGCTTGTGATCACTGAGCTTAAGGCCCATGGTGACTCCACACAAAAAGAAGCAGATGAAGTATTAAATAAATTAAACTCAATGAATAATTTTGAACTAATACTTTTAAGTGAGTGGGGTCAAGAATTTAAAAGTACCGATTTTTCGAAATGGTTTTATGATCTTCTAGAGGGGCCCAAAGAAATTGTTTTTGTCATTGGGGGAGCTCTTGGATTTGGAGAAAAATTACTTAAAACTAATCATCAAAAGATCTCTCTTTCAAAACTCACTATGCCTCATCAATTTATAAGAGCTGTTTTATCTGAGCAATTATACAGGGCCCAAACCATAAAGTCTGGGCACCCTTATCATCACTGACTACCATTTATTTTGAATATATCCATCAGGAACAAGGTTGCTAGAGCGGGTCTTGTTTTTACTCTTATTAAACTCTCTCACGCCTAAACCTGCCGTAGCGCAACCAATAGTAAGAAATAGAATCAACAAAAGGGGTAATTTCAACATAAATGCTCCTATAATTGGGCAAGAGGCTATTATAACAAGCGATAAATATGACAAACAGAGTTAAATTCGGTAAAAAATATGTAGGAGAATATTATGTTTGGTCTTGGAATCGGCGAACTCGTCATTATTTTAGTTCTCGTTCTTTTAGTCTTTGGTGGCAAGCGTCTTCCAGAGCTTGGTTCAGGGTTGGCCAAAAGTATTAAAAGTTTTAAAACTGGTCTTAACGACAAAGACAAAGAGAATAAAGATTCGTGAAATCCATAAAGAAGATTTCACAAAAAACTCTTCTTGTTATTCTTGATGGATTTGGTATCAATCAACACTCATCAAAAAATGCTATCGCTTGTGCAAAGAAACCTAATCTAGATAATCTTTTCTCTCATTATCCCTATACTACTATTGAAGCAGGTGGCGAATTTGTGGGCCTTCCAAGTGGAGTTATGGGAAATAGTGAAGTTGGACATATGAATATTGGTGCGGGCAGACCTGTTCGCCAAGATTTGATTCGTATTAATGAAGCTATCGAAAATAAAAACCTTGAAACTCTTCCTCAATTTCAAAAACTTGTTGAATACGCAAAATCTCATAATAATAAAATTCACCTTATGGGGCTTTTAAGTGATGGTGGTGTTCACTCACATATTGATCATATTAATTATATTGCAAAGGCTTTAAAAAACTTAAATATTGAAGTTTTTCTTCATGCTTATATGGATGGAAGAGATACTCAGAAAACTAACGGTATTAAATACGTTGAAGCTTTAAAAGATCTTACTCTTGCAAGCATGCAAGGAAGATCTATCGGAATGGATCGTGATCGCAGATGGGAAAAAATTGAGCTTGCTTATAAAACCATTGTTGGTCTAGGTAAGATAATATATCTGTCTCCACAAAAATACTTAGAAAGTGAATATAAAAAAGAGATATATGATGAGTTTATTACTCCCGCTCTTTTTAATAAAGATTTTGCTCTCCAAGATAATGAAGCGATGTTTTTTATCAATTTTAGACCCGACAGGGCCAGGCAAATTTCTTATGCTTTTTGTGATCCCAAGTTTAACCATTTTGAGATTACGACAAGACCAGGGTTTTATCTTTGTATGACTCCCTATATAGACGAAGATGTAGAGCTTCCAATCCTATTTGATAAAGAGCCTTTATCTGGAACTCTTTCTGAGTATTTATCTAAGCTTGGACATAAACAATTTAAAATTGCTGAAACTGAAAAATATGCCCATGTGACTTATTTTTTTAATGGTGGAGCAAAAGCTCCCTTTGAAGGTGAAACGCATAAAATGATTCCCTCTCCAAAAGATGTCGCAACTTATGATGAAAAGCCTGAAATGAGCTCATCTCTTATAACAAAAGAATTACTTCAAGCATTGGATGAAGATTATAAATTTCTATGCGTAAATTATGCCAATTGCGATATGGTTGGGCATACAGGAAATTTTGAAGCAACGATTAAGGCCGTTGAAGCAGTCGATGCCTGCGTCGGTGAACTTATAAAAAAATGTGATGAAAAAGCAATTACCCTAATTCTTACAGCAGATCATGGAAATGCAGATGAGATGGCCTATGAAGATAGCTCTCCTCAAACATCTCATTCAAAAGCACCAGTACCATTTGCTGTTTATCATCCAACTCTAAAAGACGTAGAGTTTGAATTAAGTGGAAAAGCTCAGGCCCTTAAAGATATAGCTCCTACAGTTCTCTATACTCTAGGAATTGAATATCCAAAAAGCTTTATTGGAAAATCAGTATTTAGGTGAAGTATGAAAAAAATTGCACTTTTAACAAGCGGTGGGGATTGTCCAGGTATGAATCCTGCTATTAGGGCCGTTGTTCGTACGGCCATCGGCCATAACTTGGAAGTAGCTGCTATTAAAAATGGTTATCAAGGCCTCCTTGAGGAGAAGTTTCAGGAGATGAATGTTTCTAGCGTAGGAAATATTATCCAAAGAGGTGGTACCATTTTAGGATCATCACGATGCCTTGATTTTCATAAAAAAGAAGTTAGAAAAAAAGCTGCAGAGAATCTTAGAAAGCATAATATTGATGGTCTTATTGTTTTAGGCGGTGATGGATCTTTTAATGGAGCTGCTAAACTCTCCAGCGAAAATAATATTGCGATCTGTGGGGTACCTTGCACTATTGATAATGATATTAGCGGTACTCAATACTCTCTTGGGTTTGATACTGCTGTACAAAACGCTGTTGAAGCTGTTGATAAAATTCGTGATACGGCAGCATCTCATAATAGAACATTTATTGTTGAAGTCATGGGTCGAAATTCTGCAGCCATTGCAACACATGTCGGTGTTTGTACAGGAGCTGAAGATATAATTTTTCCTGATGAAGAAATTGATTTCAAAAGTATCTCTGATCATATTCACAAGGGAATCCAAAGAGGAAAAAATTCTTCTATTTTAATTGTAGCCGAGGGACAAACTGCAGGTCGATGTTATGAGATATCTCAACAATTAAAAGATAATTTTAATATTCCTTCTCATATTTGTATTCTTGGTCATATTCAAAGAGGTGGAACTCCAAGCTCTCTTGATCGTTTTATTGCATCTGCCATGGGCTTTAGTGCAGTAAAAGCTCTCCTTGAAGGAAAGCATCGTCATGTAACGGCCTTCGTTGAAGGCTATACCAGTATTAAACCAATTGAAGAATGCTTAAATAAAAAAACTCATTATGAACAAAGATATAGAGAGTTAGCACAGATACTTTCTATTTAAATTAAATTTGGTGCTAGGTTTGTGTGAAAGTAGTTAAGACTATATTCATTATTTTATTATTAACTATTATTAGTTCTTGTAACTATTCAGTTTCTTTAACTGAGGAGGAAGAGCAAGAGAGCTCGTCTGGTAGTAGTGGCACAAGCTGTAGCTCAACAAGCGTTACAGTTGCTCCTCATTATGTAGCCGATGTAAATTGGATGGACTATGTCCAAAACAATGGTGCTGTTGGGACTTATGATTCAGATGGAACTAATTGCTCTAACGCTGATCAAACGAGAGCAGGTTGTATTCATGCTGGAGAAATTAGATCCGCAGCCCTTACAGGCAGAACAACTTGTACTGATATAGTCACTACTGATACCAACTCTTGGTTTAATTGGTCATGCGCTGTTATTGGTGGAGTCGCCACTGTATATTCAACAGGTTTTCAAACAGGCAAGGGATTAAAAGATTTGATAGATACGACAACTCCTGGATGGAATACAAATTCTATCAGTGTAAGCATTAATGGCTGTGTCACATACACAAGTGCTGATGCTGATTGGGGATGGACTAATACTGTCTCACAGCTTGTACCTGATGCTGCTAATAAGAATACAGATGCTAACGGACTTGATACTGCCAATATTTATTTTATAACTGCTGATGCCAACTCTAGAGGATTTACTCTTGATGCTGATAAAATTGCACTTGTTGGAATTGGTGTCGCTGGCGCAAGAATAACCCTAACTAAAAGTGGTGCTGCATCAGGAAACTTTCTTGAACTTGGTCCCGCTACAGACTTTCATTGGGTGGAAAATCTTAGTTGGGCCTGCAATAATATTGAAACTGATGGAATCCACTTTGATGATACAAACCATTCCGTTTTAAGAGACTCTATTATTAGCAATTGTAACCAAGATGGGATTGCTGATGATGGAAGTACTACTGATAATTACTCTAACTATGTCTACAATGTCACCATTAACACAATGGGAACTCAAGGTTTTGACATAGCAACGGGAATTGAGAGTTCAGGTTGGCTTGTAGATACTTTAAGTATTTCAGGTACGGCTTCTACTGGCTTATATCTCCGATCAGATATTTCTAATAGTATTTTTAAAACAGTGACAATAGATAATGTGGGATCAACTGCCTTTAGTACAAGCAGTGGCGGTGGAGGTCTCCAAAGCAATACCTTTACTGATTTCACTATTACAAGAGCAGCTGGAAGTGGGGTCGCACTCGCCTCGTCAGATAATAATAAACTTTTTCGCTTTTTCATTTCAGATGTGACCTCAAGAGGGATTACCTTAAACCCTGGTTGTACTGGAAATATTTTACACGATTTCAGAATTCATAATGTCACAATAGCTGGACTGAGGCTTGAAAATGCTACGGGAAATACCGGAAATAAATTTTCAAGTTTTTTGATTTCTGGCTCGGATGCAGAAGGAGTTATTATGCAAAATAATAACCCCAATAATACATTCCATAATTTTCTAGTAATGAATAATGCCACAACAGGTTTTAGAATTGTTAACTCTGCTCCTCAATCTATAAGCCATATAACAAGCGTAAATAATGCAACTGAAGGTATTTTTGCCAGTATTGCAAATATTGATATCAATAGTATTGCTACTATTAGTAATGGAACGAATGGTATTTCTTCTGGCAATAATACTTTACACGCAAACCTTATAGTTGGAGGAAACGCAACTCAATGTAATGGAAACGCTTTAGTTGGTGCAAATTGTACTGCGGGTGCAGTTGATGATGATAGTGATTATACGGGAGCCGGTGTTGCAGGAAGTACAGCAGTGTTGCAAATTGGAGAACTGGTAACAAATTCTTTTAATGCACAAGCTGCAACTGATTCAAACCCACATGGCATCAGCGTCGACATAGCTGGCACAATTACGGATTGGTCGACTTTTACTAATGCTTTTAGATTTTGGAACCTTGCTCAAGATGGAGCTGGCGGTGGTTATCCATTAGCTGATCAAAGAGCAAAGTGTACTGCTGCAAATACAGGGTCCCCTGGACTTGATTGTGAAATTTTTGATATCTCTCTCGCTACAGCGGACAGTGTTTTAAAAAATGCCAGTGGAAAATACCTGGCCGCAAATGATCCTTTTACAGCTGGAAGTGCTTGCCCTCAAGCAACAGATGCATCCAATAGTGAAAACGTCGTTTCTAATAATTTTGGTGCTGATGCTGGAACAAATTATTTAGTCAATGCTGTTGAAATTGTTGAAGATACAGGGGTTAATGCAGGAGATGATGATGGACTTTGTGAAACAAACGAAGCTTGTCTCTATCTTCCTAATATGGGCTATTACCAGGGCACAGGAACTTACCTAACAGCGGGAACCTGCACGTTCACTGGTGGTAATGGTGTGACCGGTGTACAGCTTTATGCCTATCCTACGAATTGAAAAATGCTTATCAAGCATTTTGAACGTGTTTCCGCTCATGCATTGCAGGCGCTAACGCTTCTGCAATTCACAACGGTTCTGCGCCCGTCAAAATGCTTATCAAGCATTTTGAACGTGTTTCCGCTCATGCATTGCAGGCGCTAA
>CAYGJN010000006.1:41543-42947 GCA_964350135.1 uncultured Bacteriovoracaceae bacterium
CAATTCACAACGGTTCTGCGCCCGTCAAAATGCTTATCAAGCATTTTGAACGTGTCGCTTAATTCGTTAAAAATTTTCGGATTCTGGATTCAAAAAACTCATTGGCTTCATCTCTAGTACAACCCAAAGAAAGCTCTACTTCAGAAACAACAATATCTTGAATTCGAGAAAGAAAATGAACATATCTCTTGTCAGATCTTTTAGTCTTTTTTAAATCAAAGTCTACACAAAGGTACACGTCAATTAGGGCCCAAAACCCCTGCTCTTTAATTCTTTTTTCGTAGGCAATCATTTTCTTATTGGAGTTAGAGTCTAAATCTTCTGGCCTTAATTCTAGATTACCAAGAAACTTATCTATTTTCATAAGCTCATTTGCAGAGACTAACTCTCTTGCCCCTTGCGCACTTGCAAGCGCTACCGGTACATAGGTCTTATGAATAGTTTTGCTATTGATATCTCCAAGAACATAATACTCTTGAGACTCTGAGCCTAGACTCATGCACTCAACTTGCTCTACTCGGTAATGTCCCTTAAGAGAAAGTGCAAGAACATCTTGTGTCTTAAATTTTGCTTTTTGAGCTTTGGCAGGTGTTTTTTCTTTGATCATAATAAAAATTCCGTCTTCTACAATCTATCTATAATCTTTATCGGAAAAAATGCTGAAGAGTTTAGCGCTAGCAAGATGGAAAAGATTTCCTACCTAGAAATACAAGATGAAGACTGTCGGATTAAAGATCAGAATCTATTATTTTAAGACCACTTAGAGGGGCAAGGAGACCATGAATACTAATTGTTTTAAAGTAGGGATTTTGTAAACCTATCCATGTTAATACTTGATCATTTCCTAGAAGCTTTGCATATTGAGCATTTGGAATTAGCGGAATAATCTCCCCATTCACTTTAAACTGACCATTAACAATGCATTGATGAAGATTGTGAATTGAAATAACTCCTAGTAATACCCAAAATAATAATAGAAATGATAGCTCCAGCTCTCTTGCTGATTCTTTTTCCAATGTTTTAATTGAACTATCAAAACAAAGAATAAAGCGTTTTGCTGGAAACTTAATTCCTTTGGATCTACTAAGAAAAAGTATTTTTTCTTTTAAGGTTTGTGGAAGATAACCATTGGTTTTAATTTCAATACCTGGCAGGGAGCGAGAGCTGTAGCCAAACAAATCAACTAATTCAACTCCTCTACTGGTTTTAATAAAAGATTTCAAACGGACTTCCATGCCCCTATCAATACAAAATGAAATCAAATTCTCAAAGAGTAAATAGTTGAATTTAAAGAACTAATAACAGCAGGCGAATATAAATGATTTTTAGCCCGGAAAAAAACCTCTTAATCTACACGCACCTTCCAGTCTTTCAAGTGCAGAAATAAAAGCAGCTTGTTTCATA
>CAYGJN010000007.1:0-704 GCA_964350135.1 uncultured Bacteriovoracaceae bacterium
ATGAAGGATAGGCAGGTGATCAGCCTACAAGTAATACTTATTAATTTTTACATTCAACAATTCACCGAGTAATTAATCCAAACAACTCAAGATCAAGAAGATACTCAATGCCATTTTTTGTTCATCCACATCCAGAGGCTGAACTTAAATGTATTCCTTCTTGTTTGGGGAGTGGGGCCAAGTATCCGCCGATAAGCTCTCATGAATTTCTTATGGAAAGACTTAAAGACATCGGTCTTATGTAAGGTTGTGATGGGTCTTGGATTTTCAAGAAATTAAAACATTAGACTCAAAGCTTTGAATTCTTTTAACAGCGTTTTTTATATTTGCTTTTAGGTAGGAGTAGAGTTTTGGGTTATCTTTTCTGCTTTGAAGCCAGCCAATCATAGCAAGATCTCTTGCTAGCAAATAATACTTTAAATACTCTATCTCATTTGAAGATAAAGTTGATTGAGAGTTATAGCCTTCAATAAGGTTTTCTTGGTAGTACTTTGCTTTTTTCTTACCCACACGTTTAAATGTTTTTAAAGAAGAGTAGAGGATAACTCCAAAATCATAGAGCTGACAGCCATAACCACAATCATCAAAATCTATTGGCTTTGGAATTCCTTTCTCCCATATCAGATTTCCAAAATGAAGATCAGCATGCAAAACACTCAGTCGATGAGGGTTGTTTTTTTCAAAGGTTTTCATTTTAGCAAGAG